>DMCI01000149.1 GCA_003445835.1 Clostridiales bacterium | reverse complement strand
CCGGCGCCGTTTTGCCCCAAAAATCCGAAGATCTCTCCCGCTTTAAGCTCCAAGTTCAAGTCGTTGATCGAATATCTTTTGGCGTTGAGATATTTCTTTTTCAAATGATGAATGACCAAAAGCAATTCATCCGTAATGCCCGAAGTGATACCGGTTTCTTTTTCAATTTCGCTCATTGTTTTTCTCCTTGTGCTGTATTAACGTTCCGCTCAAATGAGGGAACAACGATGTTTATAGTGTTATCGATCGGCTTTTATTGCCAGCTGACCTCGCCGTCCTTGCGAATGTTGCCCCATCTACCGTCCTTTTTCACCCTGCCGTAGCCTTCGCCCGTAAACGGCGTCGCCGCATCGTAAATAAAGGGAACGGTCTCTTTGCCCGTCTTATCCACGTATCCGCATTTTTCACCCAGCGTAACGTTTGCCCACCCTTCGGAAAAACTGCCCGCCGTATCGTACTTGTACGGGATGACCAGCACGTTTTCACGATTGATGTATCCAAACAAACCGTTCATTTCCACCGCCGCCATATCCTCTTTGAACGGAAGCGCTTCGGTGTAGATGGGCGGAATGATCTCCTTGCCGTTTTCATCCTTAAAGCCCCATTTGCCGGCGCGTTGGAACTTGGTAAAACGATCCTTTTCCGGTTCGATACGCGGGGAATGCACCAGCGGTTCACGCGGGAAGATCTTGCTGAAATCCACCGAATTATCCTGCTTGCCCTTGCCGTTTTTCCTACCGTTATCCTGCGGTTGTTGTTTGTTGTCACGACGATCGTCACGGTTTTGCCTGCGCTCTTCCCCACGCGATTGTTGCGAGGACTTGCCGCCTTCCTGCGGGTGAGCGTCACGCGGCTTTTCCTGCCGTCTGTCGTTTTGTCTCTTATCGTTCTGACGCCCGTCCTCCGCGCGACGATTCTCGTTTTGTTGCGCCTGCTGTTGCGGCTTCTTTTCCCCTGCGGGAACGTCGTCGGGACGGAAGTCCACGCCCAAAGGACTGATTGCGTTCACTACCTCAAACAATCTTTTTTTGTTGAAGTTTTGTACCTTGTACATCTCGTTTTTGCGACGGGATACGATGTTGCCCACCGTCAAAACGCCGCCCTTTTGCAAGATCTCAAGCGTCTCGGCGGAAAGGTTGAGTCCCTCCACCGACATATTCAAGACTTCGTCCGAATAGGGCGGTTTGTAATCGGATGCGGGTCTGTTGGGTCTTTTGTGCCAATGCCTGTTGTTTTTTCCCATAATTACTCCTTATAATTCCGTTTGTGCTTTCTGTTGGCGCGCAGGATCAAAATGGTAAGCACGCTGCCTACCGCCGCCACCACCGTCAAGACGATGGCGAGGATCTGCCCGCCGGTAAGCCCGCCCTGCCCGAGATTTGCGGTCAAGACGTAACAAACTTCCCCTTCAAAAAGCACCGGGGTGAATTTCTGTTCGTTGTCGAGAGGGGTCAAAGCCTTGATCTTGCTTCCGTCCGAGAGGGACGCGACCACCTCGCTGTTTTCATCGGCTTCCTTGTAGACGGATACCGTCTTGCCGAGGCCGTCCGACTTTACTTGCAATTCGTACGTTTTGGGGGTCGGAAGGGGGTCGTCGTCGGGGGAGACCACCTCGTCCGCGCGTACGTAACCGCGCACGCCCTCAAACTCCACGAGGTAAAAGCCCCAAACGTCCCTGCCCGCCTCATCCACCGCCACGGTGGAAAGCACGGAGAAAAGATCGTCTTTGCCAAGGGCGGAAAACAAAGGTTCCGTCCCCTTTTCGATCTCCTTGTAAGAAGGCTCTTTGTAGATGTTGACGCCCACGACGTTGTTGCCGATCACGGAAAGCAAGCACCTTGCCTGTCTAAAGGGTGCCGCTCCCTCTTCAAAGACCAAAACGTCCGCCAACGCAAGATAGGCGACGCCCTTGTCGGTTTCCGCACGGACGTATTTGCTGCCGGCGTACTCCACCTCGGCGTAGCACATCAAACGGGTGCCGCCGGAGATGATGGCGATATCTTCAAAGTTGCCCGGCGCGGCGTAAGCGATGGCGGTATCTTTGACCACCTTGCAAACGAAACGCGGATCCACCGAAGGAACGGTATCCTCAAACGCGCCGTCCTCCTTGATAAAAACGGAAAAAGCCGCTTTGGGATAAACCAAAACGTTGTGATCCGCCACGACGTAAGCGCAGCCGCTTTGATCCAACGCGATATCGGAAAAAGTTTCGTACGCGGCGGGAAGATCGTAGGTGCGCGGCGCGGCGTACCCTTCCAAGATGCGCTCGTACTTGTAAAGCTTTTTGGTGCGGGAAGAAACGACGTACACGTCGCCGCGATAATCCACGGAGAAACCGTTCACCGAAGATTCTGCGTTGAGTTCCCCGATGACTTCCCCGCTTTGCGCATAGGCGGAAATGCGGTTCTCCGCCGCCAAATAAAGAATGTTGCCGCCGATACCCACGTTCATCCCCGTGATCTCACGGTCGGCGACCAAATACTTTTTAAAAGAGGTTTCCCCCGCCTTTTTTTGATAGACCTCCCTACCCGACGCGGCGTAGACCGTCCCGTTAGGAGCGGTGACGACGTAAGCGCAGGGAGAAGAGCCGATCGAATAA
>DMCI01000054.1 GCA_003445835.1 Clostridiales bacterium | reverse complement strand
AACTTTTCCACCTTTGAATATACCTTCGGCGAAGGCGATCTGACGATCTACGGCGGGGTGGAACAGACAAAAAATCCCGATACCTACGTGATCTCCTGCGGGGAGGAAGCCGTTGCGCTTGTGACCCAGCGTTACCGCCAGTCAATGGTGGACAACGGGGCTACGCAAAGCCAATTAGACGCGTTTGACGCCGTTTCCGCCACGATGACGCCCAAGTCGCAGTACTTCTATTACGCAGGGAAAATGTTTACGGGTGACGCCGTTGAAATGTTCCGTTGCGCGGAAGCGAATTCGGACGCCTTTGAAGGGCTGTATCGTATGGATTCTTCCACCGATATCGTGCGCGTTCGCGGCGGCTTTATTTACAAGGCGGACGACAAGGGCGAGTATACCGAAAAGACCGGTCGCTACACGATCTCGCGCGATATTATGACCGTCGTTTCTTTGGATGAAAACGGCAAGGATCGCTATCAAAACGGCGTCTTGATGCGCAAGCGTTATTTTATGGCTAAGATCACCCTTCCGTCCGACGGAACGTTGCTTGGTACGTCGATGGAAGAACAGATGAAATCTTCCGCTTTCGTCAGCAAAATAAATACGGATATTTCCGACTATTCCGGTAAAACGATTGCGGTGCTTTGCGATAGCTTTCTGTCAAACGGTTTGAATTGATCTTTGGATTAGAGCGGACGGCTCCCTCGCTTTTTGCGGGAGCCGTTTTTTTATGCTTGCGGCTTTTTTCCGTTTGTAAGCGCGCCCGTATGCGCTTTAATTATAAATTAAAGTTTGATAAGAAAATTTAATAAATATTGACACGCCATATTATGCGTATTAAAATAAACACGTATTTTATTTACGCGCGACTACGCGTGAAGAGAATACGGTCTTGGAGGAATTATGACAAAAAATCTTCACACGAAATTACTGTTCATCTTACTGCTTTGCATCGTGGTCGTTTTGGTTGCTTGCGCTTGCACGCCCAGACAGTCCTCGATCTTGAAAAATCCCGGCGACGGATCGGGCGGTGGCGGCGGAGGTGGCTACATCGACCCAACCAAACCGTTTGAGGAATCGGAGTCAAGCGTCTCCGAGCTTTTTTCGTATTTGAAAGAAGCGCTTGCGGTAGATGACGCAAGCGACAGCGTCGCGTTTAAATTCGTATCGAACGATATGACCGTAGTGAAGAGCGGTGAGACCTTCGATATGTACGCGGAGTTTGATTGCAAGTACGATCGCAGAGATGATTCCAAGACCGAATTGCTCTTTGAGCTTAACTCTTCTCTTACGCGCGAGCTCGTGTTTGGTATGTACTACCTCAACGGCACTTTCTATTTCAACATTCCCACCAAGCAGGGCGGCGTCACCGTCTATATGGACGAGTTCAGCCTGCGTGATATTTTGACCATCACCGAGGATCTCGGCACCACCATTTCCGACGTTTACAACAATGCGATGAGCTTTGAAGTGCCTTTGCTCGGCAAGGTGGAAAATCTCGTTTCCACGATCTTTAAGTCCGCCGTCAAGAGCGCTACCAAGACGGTGCAGGGCGATGCGACGAGGATCGTCGTAAAGACCGATTTCAACGCCGCCATCAACTCGGTGTTCAAATTGTTGCGTACGGCAAAGTCCTTCTTGCAGGAATATCAGGTGGATACCATTTTGACTTCGGTGTTCGGCGTGTCGTTGAACACGATCATGAATTACACCTTCGAACAGTTTACCTGCGACGTCACCTTGAACCTTTTCAACGGCAAGATGGTCTCCGTCGAACCCGTCCTCGGGTACGGCACGGAAAGCTTTGCCCTTGACCTCGTCATCGACAACAAGTATTACGGTGACGACGCCAATATGGTGGGTACCATCATCTTCCCGGAATTCAACGATTACAAAAAGTTCGGCGTCACCAATATGGAATTTACCTTGCGCGTCGATCTTGAAAACGGCTCGGAAAAGACCGTCACCGTCGACAACTTGATCGGCGGCGTTTTGAAGGAGTTCTTCGGCTTGGACAGCCTGGGCGCTTTGGGCGACCGCACGTTGACCCTCGGCAAAGGTACCATCGGACTTCTGCTTGACGTCAATGCGGAATTGGATTGGAACAAAAACGAGCGCAACTATTTGGAGGTGGAGATCTACGAAAGATTGACCTCGGGTAGGAAGCGCCTCGGCACCGTCTACTACGTCGGCGCAAAGAATTCTTTGTACGTTGATTTTTCGGAGAGCAAGCTTCCCAAGTTTGTGTACGAAGGGCTCAACCTCGCTTCCGTGATGAAGAGCTTCGTCGTACAGACCTTGTCTTCCATCCTCGGCACCGGGGAGGAAAACAGCGCCGCAGGCGAGGAAGTTCGCAGTTTGGTCATCGATACCTTTGCGCCGGGCGGCACCTACGATCAAGCCCTCGGCAACATCGTGCAAAACGGCACTTACGAATTTGTTTCCGCGGCGGAAGGCTCGTATACGAAGCTTGACGTGTTCTCGGTGGTGATGTCGCTTATCAAAACGTTGGAAAGACGTCCCGAAGGCCGCAAGGCGATCGCCGTGACGCTTGACAGAAGTTTGATCCTCGACATCATCGAAGGGATCGCGCACGACGCCAAGGCGGATCTTGACGACATCGTTGCCAAGCAGGCAAACGATCAAACTTTGAACGATATCAACGCGACCATTTCGTCGACGCAGGCGCAAGTCGCCGCCAAGAGGGAGGAAAAGACTTCCGTTGAAAACAGCTTGGCGCAGGCGCGGGAAAGCGGCTCTTTGGATCTGATCGATCGTTTGGAAAGAGATCTTGCCGCGGTGAACGCCTCCTTGACCGCTTTGGAAGAAGACCTTGCGATGTACGTCGACTTGAAGACCGCAAGAGAAGAGGAACTTGCTTCGACGCGCAAATCGGCGCAAGACAAGTTTGACCTCTTTGCCGCTATTTGCGACGGCGTCAACGAAACTTTGTCCAGCGCGGACGTCGCCGTCAGGGAAGTGCGCGTGGAACTCGGCTTGCTTGCAAGCGGCTTCGGCATCTACGCCGACGTGCAGGCAAAGCTTTCCGAGGATACTTATTTGACAGTTGCGGTGGATCGCTTGTCCATCGGGTACGCCCCCACCTTCAACGTACCCAAAGAGCGTTTCAACGGCGCGGGTTACTCCGCTTTGTCAGAGTTTTCAACGATTTCCGTTTCGGCGGAGATCGGATTGTCGGGCGATACCGGCAGTTTGCAGTCCGTCAACCTCGGCGATGCGCTCGGCGGCGTGATCGGTGAGTTGACCTGTCTCCTTGGCGTCAAGGAACCCCTTTCCGGCGGCTTGGACGTCAAAGTGGACGCCAACGTCATTTTTGACCCCATCAGTATTTCGGACTATTTGGGCGGCTCCAACGCAAAGCTCAAGCTTTCCAACATCGAGCTTGCCGTCAGCATTTTCAAAAAGCCCAGCGCAACGACCTCTTCGATGACCGAACAAAACCGTTTGTTGACCGTTTGGTACGGTGAGTACGCCACCGGCGAAAGCGCCGTCTTCGTGGACGCAACGGGTATTTCCATCAGCGACGACGGCACCACCATCCCGCGCTTTATGTATCGCGTCAGGTTGGAAGACTTGTTCAGCGGGGCGCTTGCCGCAGAGGACTACGACGAGGTGGATATCCCCGCCGCCGCATCGAGCGAATTGACCAGCGCGCAGATCATCGAGATCGTGGGCGGTATGTTCGGCGGTTTGTACATCGGGGACGAGATCTCCGTCGTGTTGGCGGATCGTTTGCTTGCCACCACCCTCGGACTTTTGATCAAAGATAAAAACACCGATACCGTGCTGGATCTTGACTCTTCCAGCAAGGTATATTTCCGTACCGAAAACGGCATCGAGATCGGCGCCAAGGTCGCCTTTGACACTTCGGAAGGCGCGCTCGGCTACCAAAACCCGTACGTCGATTTGCACGTTTCCAATATTTCCGCTTCTTTGCTTAAGAGGGAAGTGGTGCCCGAAAGAGTGTATGCCGGCGCTCGTTCCATCTACCGCGATATTACCGACTTGGACAAGATCTACGCTCAATTTGACGTCGATCTTACATACGCATTCTCCAATATGAATTACGATTTCACCGACTTGATGGAAGCGCTTGGGGAAAGCTTTAAGGATACATCTATCGGAAACTTGCTTGCCAATACCGCACTCAACCTCAACGTCAGCGAGGATTTCGGCGGCAACTTCCACGCAAGAGTCAGCACCAACCTCGACTTCTCGGACGGCGTCAACTTTTCTGCGAAGATCGAACTTTTGAAAGAGGACACTTTGCTTGCCACTCTTTATTACGAAGGGTTGTATTTGTACGTCGACGCAAGCGGTCTTACCAACCTTGCGGCGGACGGCGGGCTCAGCGGTCTCAATCTTCCCAAGTTCCGCATTCGCGTGGCTTCCTTGCCGTGCGGTTGTACTTGCCCCGATTGTTTGAACGCGGCGTATTGCGACGGCACCAAGTGTAAGTTCGGTTGTACCTGTGATTGCCACGAAGAAGTCGCAGCGGCGGACGGCGAGTCTTCCCCGATGAATTACCTCGGTTTGCTTGATCGCATCGATCTTACCCAAGAAGGGATCGTGGTCAGTTTGATGCGCGACAGCTTGGCGAGGGTCATGAATATTTTGAACATCAACGGTCTGGGCGACGCGTTGCCGCATCTTACGCCTTCTCTTAAGGTGAAGCTCAAGAACGGCTTCTCCGTGGGCGCCAAGATCGCTTACGATGAAAACAACTACCTTGATATCGACATCGGAAAACTGGGCGTCAGGTTTGAAAAGAAAGACCTCGGCTTGGTCAAAGAGAACTACCGCGATCTTGACTTCAGCATCCTTGAAAAAGTTTCCTTGGAAGTTTCGGGCGGCATTGCTCTCACGGTGGAAGAAGGCGCGGCGGGACAAGACGCGGAGGTCGCGCAGGTGGTCAAAGCCCTCGTAAAAGAAGCGGGCTTCGGCGTGCGTGTGAACAGCCGTTTGCGTTGGGATCTTTCCTTCGATCTCAAAGGTAACGTCGATCTTTCCGACGTGGATTTCTCCGATACCGCTACCCTCGTCAACATGATCCCGGAAGCGGAACTTTACTTTGCTTTGTATAACGGCAGCGACGTTGCTACCCGTAAACTTATGCTTCTCGTCTACTTCAGCGGGAAGGAAAGCAAGGTCTATTTGACTGCGCCGTGGCTCGGCGTCGGTAAGGTCAGCTACGGCGTCGATCTTTCCTCTTTGCTCGGGCCCGCTGCGGCAGTTGCCTTTGCGGAAGGGGAAACGGCAGCCTCTGCGGATCCTCTTAACAAAGTTGCCGACCTCGTGCTCAACGAAAGAGGCATCGGCGTGGTGGTCTCCGGCGCGTTGCTTGCGGAGTCTTTGCAATTGTTGTCTCTTGACGAAAACTTCGATCTTGCGGCGATCCTGGAAGAGATCAACGTGGGCGTCGGTTTGAACGACGGTTTGAGCATCAACGTGGGCGCCGTCTTGAAGGGCGCGGACGTGACCGCCGGTATCACCGGATTGGGCTTGGGCGTAGACAACGAACTGGATCTTGCCGGACTCGTCTTTACAAGCGAAGAGGACAAGGCCGCGTACGTCAACGTCGGGTCGGGACTCAACATCAGGTTCAACAGCATTTCGGCGGGTGTGACGGCAAAATTCGACCTTGCGTCGTCCACCTTTGAATACGACGCGTCCGAAACGATGAGGAGCGTTGCGGAACTCTTCCCGATCGGGGAGGAGATCGAATCGCTTATCCGTTCGCTTTCCTTGTTCCTCCAAACGGAAGGCAACTTGGGCGCGGCTTTGGATTCACCCTTTACCGTTCGTTTGGACTTCAACCTCTTTGATACGTTGGAATTTGCCTTGACGGTTACCGACGCGGAGGGCGAAGTCGTTGCCATCGTAATGTACGACGGCGGTGAGGACGACTTGTTCGTCGAACTGCCTATTCTCAACACGCCCAAGATCAAGATCAACGGCACGGGCATTATGAGTCTGATCCCCGACTTTACCGCCTCGGCGGGCGAGGAAGCGACGAGTCTTGCTTGCGGTTGCGCTTGTCCCGCGTGTTTGGCGGCGGGTTCCTGCGGCAAGAGCGCAAACAATTTGAATTGTTCCGCCTCTTGTGATTGCACCTGCC
>DMCI01000063.1 GCA_003445835.1 Clostridiales bacterium | reverse complement strand
GAGGAAAAGAAAGCGAGATACGAGCTTTTGAAAAGCAAATTAAAAGAATTGTTGAAATAAAAAAAAGGCTGTGCAAAAGCACAGCTTTTTTATCGTTTTGCTTCCTTTTGCAATCGTTCAACGATGGGTTTATCCGCCGGACAAAAGAGGTAATCGGGGATCTCGGACGGAGTGATCCAGGCGATTTTATTGTTTTCCATCGAGCGAGGCTCTCCCTCCGCAACGGTGGCATAAAAAAGCGTCAAACGCACGGAAATATCGGGGTAATCGTATTCAACGGTCATATAAGGCTTGCCCACCTTGACGGTGACGCCTATCTCCTCTTTGCATTCGCGCACGAGGGCCTCCTCTAAGCTTTCGCCCTGCTCCGCCTTGCCGCCGACAAATTCCCACATGCCGGCGCGCGCCTTCCCCTCCGGACGGCGACAGATCATAAAGCGATCCCCTTCGTATATCAGCGCGGCGACGACCGCCTTCCTTTTTTTTTGTTCCATCTTGTTCCCTCCGCCGTTTATTATACTACAACGCGCGAAGAAAGGAAAAGTCAATAGCCCAAAAAGCGAGTGCCGAGATCCAAAACTTTGATCACGAAGGGACTGGATAACGAGTAGTGTACGACCTTGCCCGCACGGCGGGTCTTTACCAAGCGCAAAGTGCGCAAAAAGGCAAGTTGGTGCGAAACGGTACTTTGGTTTTCCCCAAGCATTACACAAAGGTCGGTCACACACATTTCGGTGATGCACAGCGAGGATAATATCTTGACGCGAGTTGCATCGCTGAAAACCGAAAAGAAATCCGCCATATCGGCGACGACTTCATTTTTGGGAAGATAGTATCGGATCAAATTTTGATCGTGGCCACTGAGGTTCAGCGGCGTTTTTTGAAAAGTCGTGTTCACAATTTTTATGGTACAGACATATAAAAACACTGTCAACGGCGAAGACCGTCGACTCTTGGCGAATGGCGAAAAATAATACTGAAAAAGGAGGAAACCATGCTGAACGGCGGAATGCTTTTGATCCTTTTGTTGCTTTTGATCTATACCTTCGGCGGCAGCGGCAGTCTGACGACGGAAAACCTGACCTTGATCGTTTTGGCGCTGGGCTTTTTGGTCGCGGGGAACCAAAACGAGCCGCTTGAGTGCGGATGCGGGACAACGCAATAATGGATCGGCTGTCGATAAGTGAAGACGGATAGATAAAAACCTATTTAACTTCAAGCCCGGCGAATAACTTCACCGAAAACGACTCCTCTTTTGCGGAGCAAAAACTTTACTGTTTCTTCAACACCTTCTCCAACCTCCGCTTCAACACGTCGTAAAGCATCGTGAAGGCAAAATGAAAAACGATAAAAACGGCGGTAAGCATGACGAGGATCACGGTGATCTTGCCCCAGACGGGCAAACTGTCCACGATGGGAAAGTCGTCAAGCGTGAGCCCGACGGCAAAATACGTCGCCACGAAAGAGAGGTTTGCAAAGACGACCTCAATGGGCAAAACGAACAGACGTTTTTTAAGATATTTTCGCAAAACGTAGTCCAAAATGGGGTACGGCCCGAAGATCAAAACGAAGGGCATCACCCCTACGTATCCGACGAAGAGGAAGCAAAGCCCCGCCGCCGCCACGTAAGCAAAGACCGCGCCGCGAAGGCTACCCGCCATCATCGGAAGGGTCAGCACCACCGACGCCACGGCAAGGAAGGTAAGGGTAAGCACCCCCACAAAATGAGAAAGCACCACCGCGATCACCGCAAGCGCCGCGGTAATGCCCGATAGTGCTATTTCTTTCCCTGTGATTTTTTTCATCAGCAACAACGGATCAAGTCGCCGCCCATGCACTCACAACAGCAGTCGGCGCAGATCAACGTGGTGCAGCAATCCGCCGCGCCCGACCGTCTGGCATAGCCGTCGTCGTAGGCTTGATAACTGCGATACTGCGCGCCGGAAGCTTGATCGGTGGCGGTGCCGCCATCCGCGGATTCGTGCCGCTTCATCCTTTCCAAGGTCTCTTGGTATTTTTGGTTATCCGGCTCCATATTGATCGCCATTTCAAGTTGCGCCTTTGCCTCGTAATTCCATCCCTTGGCGTGGTAAACGGCGGACTGATAATAGTGCCACTCGGCGCCGCGGTCGGACACGTTGTCCAAAGCAGATTGCGCCCCGTCAACGTCGTTTTTCTTCAAAAGCTCGGCAATATGCGAATAAACGCCCTTGACTTCGTTCCCGCGGGAAAGTCTTTCCATCGCTTCACGATAAGCGTCCTCGATCTCCGAAAGTTTTTTCGCCGCCTTTTTGCCTAACTCGCCCTCTTCGTGGATCTCCATACGATAGGATTCGCGAAGAGTCTCGTATGCTTGTTGGACTTCGGCTTGGGTGGCGTCTTTGTCGACCCCGAGCACTACAAACGGATCCTTGTGCATTTTCCGTCCTCCCTATTGAGTATTGCGGAGATGCGACTGCGCAAGCCGTACCAAAGGGTATTGGTGACCACGCCCTCGTTCTCCCCCATCTTGACTTCGCGGTAGGCGTCCTCCACCCCGCGAACGATATCTTCCATAATAAACTTGAGGTCCTCCTCCTTTGCCTTTTTAAGTTCCGCAAAGGAAGGGGCGGCAAACGTCCTACGGAAAGCGTTGAAACGCCCTTTCTTTACGTCCTCGTCGTAGTCGTCGAGGGCATCCGCAAAATAAACGTATTTGCCGAGGAGATAGCCGATCTTCTCCACCGCGGGGCAGTTTTTCTCCCCCGCCAAATAGGCAAAAACCTTTTTCATCATATCGGCAAAAGGCTCCGCCGCGGCGTTCAGAAAGGCGCCGCTCTTTTCCTCCGCCAGTTGCTTTTTGACGCATTCATCCGCAAACGAAGCAAGCTCCGGCGACTTTTTCCTCGCGCGTTTGATCGCACGGGAAAAAAGTAATCTTTTCAAAAACGTTCCTTCCCCATCAGCCTTGTCGTCCGCGATCTTGACGCCGGCAAGGATCAAATTCAATCGCGCGATCTCACGCATCAAAGGGCTTTCCTTGACGATGGGACGCTTTTTGGGGTTTAGAATGCAACCTTTCATCACGATCTCGGGTTTTTGCTCGGTCAGATCGTAGAAAAAGGCGTTGATGAAAGCGATATCGTAATTGACCGTCAAACGGGCAAACTGACCGCTTTCCTTTTTCATCGCGTGACAAACCCCGCAATAATTTGCGCGGAAAAGGACAAAGTCCTTCATAAACAGATTGGGCTTGTCGGGCGTAACGTATCCAAACATCAGATTATACGATAAATCCTATCTTCTTTTTGACCTTTTGCAAGGTGCGCTCCGCAATGCGGGAGGCCTTTTCCGCCCCGTCCTTCATAATGCGCTCCAGTTCCGCCTTATCGGCAAGATACTCGGCGTACTTCTTTTGTACGGGAAGCAAGGCGTCAACGACCGCTTCGCCGACGGCAAGCTTAAAGTCACCGTACCCTTTGCCCTCAAAGCGTTTTTCCGCTTCTTCGATGCTCTCCCCCGTAAAGGCGGAGTAAATGGAAAGCAAGTTGGAAATACCGGGCTTATCTTCCGCAAAGACGATGCGATTGTCGCTGTCCGTCACCGCGCGCTTGAACTT
>DMCI01000061.1 GCA_003445835.1 Clostridiales bacterium | reverse complement strand
TGTAGTAAACTACCCGTTTGCTTAAGAGCGCATAACTGCAAACCGCTACATTTATTGACTTTTTACGACGCCCATAGCGTTTTTGGCGGAGAAGGAGGGATTCGAACCCTCGCTACGCTTTAAGACGTACTACTCCCTTAGCAGGGGAGCCCCTTGAGCCTCTTGGGTACTTCTCCATACCAAGTTCGGAAATGCTTTATAATATTATCACAGAAAGCCCTTCTTGTCAAAATATTTTTCAAAGGTCATTTTCGTTTTTTCTTATTTGATCTTCTTTTTCGGGTAGATTTTAGGCGTGGTAAAGATCTTGTCGATGATGACGACGGAACGCCCCAAGCCCGCGAAGTCCACGCGATCCACGCGGGAAAGCATACCGCCAAGCGTTTTTATGGCGCCTTCCGCCTCTTTGAGCTCCTCTTCTATCTCCGCGCCTTTGTAGAGGATGGCGGAGCCGCCCACCTTGACCAAAGGCAACAGGTACTGCACAAGTTGTTTCGTGTTGGTCACCGCGCGCGCCGTAGCCACGTCAAAACTCTCACGCATAGCGCTGCAAGCCGCTTCCTCCGCGCGGAGGTGCAAAGCCTTGCCCGGGAGGTCCAACACCGCAAGGGTATCTTGCAAAAAGTTGACCCGTTTGTTCAAGGCTTCCAACATCGTGATATCGATATCGCTTCGCACGATCTTGAGGGGGATGGCGGGGAACCCCGCGCCGCTGCCGACGTCCACGACCGACGCGCCGTACGGAAAATACTTTTCGGCGACGACGCTGTCCAAAAAGTGCTTGACGACCACTTCCCCTTTGTCGGTGATCGCCGTCAAGTTGAACTTTTGGTTCCAAGAGATCAGGTTTTGGTAGTAGGTTTCAAAGAGTCCCTCTTCCCTATCCCCTATCTTGACGTTATGTTCGGCAAAAATTTCCTTGATCATCTTTTACTTATTCCTCACGAGATAGGTGATCAACACCCCGATATCCGCGGGGCTGACGCCGCTGATCCTTTGAGCTTGTCCGAGAGTGCGCGGGCGCACGTTGTTCAACTTTTGTCTTGCTTCTAAACGAAGGTTTTCCATCGACAGATAGTCGATATTTTCGGGCAGAAGCTTTTCTTCCATTTTGAGGGCGTCCGCCGCGTGACGTTTTTCCTTATCCAAGTAGCCGGCGTACCGGACTTCCACCGCGACTTCCTCCGCAAGGTCGGTATCGCGCAGTTCCTCCGGAAGAAGCGGAAGAACGTCCGCCGCCGTAATGAAGGCGCGTTTGAGCATCTCCTCCACGGTCATTCCGCAAGTTGCCGTCTCCCCCTTTCTTTCAAAGATCTCTTTGACCGTAGCAAGGGGCACCGAACGTTTGAACGCCAAGCGAAGGGCATCCTTTTTGGCGTTGCGCTGTAAGAACTTTTCCCAACGGTAGTCGTCCACGAGTCCGATCTCCCTGCCAAGGGGGGTAAGTCTTTGATCGGCGTTGTCCTGACGGAGCGAAAGACGGTATTCCGCGCGGGCGGTCATCATACGATAGGGCTCGTTGGTGCCCTTCGTGACGAGGTCGTCGATCAAAACGCCGATATACGCTTCGTCGCGGCGAAGCACGACGGGAGTTTTGTTTTCCAGTTTGCGCGCGGCGTTGATGCCTGCCATCAAACCCTGCGCCGCCGCCTCTTCGTACCCGCTGCTGCCGTTGAATTGTCCTGCGGAGAACAAGCCGTCCACGGCTTTGACCGCAAGCGCGGGGGTCAATGCGAGAGGGTCGATGCAATCGTATTCGATGGCGTAAGCGTAACGCGCAAAACGCACGTTTTCAAGTCCCTTGATGGTGCGGTACATTTTTTCCTGCACGTCCTTGGGGAGTGAACTGCTCATCCCTTGTACGTACATCAGCTCGCCGTCTTTGACTTCGGGCTCGATGAACACTTGGTGACGCTCCTTATCCGCAAAGCGCATGATCTTATCTTCAATGGAAGGACAATAGCGCGGACCAACGCCGTGAATGGTGCCGTTGTAAAGCGGCGCGCGATCGATGTTTTCACGGATGATGCGGTGCGTTTCCGTGTTGGTATAGGTCAAGTAGCACGGCGTTTGCGTGAGAAGTTTGCCTTCGGTCAAAAAGGAAAAGCAGTTGATGTCGTAGTCGCCGTCCTCTCTTTCCATCACGCTGTAATCAATACTATCCGCGTATACGCGCGCAGGCGTCCCCGTCTTGAAGCGACGAAGCGGAAGCCCCTTTGCGACAAGCGCCGCGGAAAGATTTTTGCTGTTTTCAAACCCGTACGGACCCGCGTCGTGGATCTCCTCTCCCGTAATGGTACGGGAGGAAAGATAGACCCCCGTGCAAAGCACGACCACGTCGGAAAAGATCTCCTTACCGCCGACGACCGCGCCTTTGATCTTGCCGTCCTGTACGAGAATATCCTCGCATTCCCCTTCGAGAATGGTCAGATTATCTTGCTTTTTAAGAGTGGCGAGCATATTTTGATGGTAGACTTCCTTATCGGTCTGACCGCGCAAACTTTGCACCGCCGCCCCTTTGTTTTTGTTGAGCATTTTGATCTGCAACAGAGAGCTATCCGCATTGAGCCCCATTTGCCCGCCGAGGGCGTCCACTTCACGCACAAGGTGCCCTTTGCCCGTGCCGCCCACGTTGGGGTTGCACGCCATATGCGAAACGGAACGCTCCGAGAGTGTTACGATCAAAGTTTTATGTCCCAGCCTTGCAAGCGCGAGGGCTGCTTCCACACCGGCGTGTCCCGCGCCGACAACGATTGCTTCGTATTTCATTTTCCCACACAAAAACGACTGAAAACGTCGTTTATGATCCTATCCGTGGCGCTACTGCCCGAGATCTCGGACAACGCGTCGATACTTTCTCTCAGATCCACCAAAACGCATTCGGTATTGACCGACTTGAATGCGGCGATACCCGCCTCCAAACTGCGAAGAGCGCGACGAATGCAATCGGCGTGTCTTTCCTCCGTAAGGGTCTCCGCGGCGCGACGATCCATCGCCGTGGCGCGAAGGACTTCATCCAACAAAACGTCCACGCCTTCACCCGTTTTGGCGCTGATGTTGATGCCGCCTTCGGTCACGCCGAAAACGTCGATCTTGTTGTTGACCAAAAGCACCTTTCTCGAAAAGGCGCGAATGGTGGCAAGTTCATCCTCGTCGACGGTATGTCCCGCTTCCACGACGTACAAAACGACGTCTGCGCCTTTTGCGGCTTCCAACGAGCGCTCGATGCCGATGTGCTCCACT
>DMCI01000135.1 GCA_003445835.1 Clostridiales bacterium | reverse complement strand
GTCAAGGCAGGGAAGTGCGTGGATACCTCGATGGGTTACACCCCGCTTGCGGGCGTGCCGATGGGCACCCGTTCGGGCGACATCGATCCCGCGCTCCTCGAAGCCATCTGCAACAAGACCGGCATGAGCATTTCGGACGCGGTCAACCTTTGTCTCAACAAGATGAGCGGCGTGTACGGCATTGCCGGCGTCAGCGATTTCAGAGATCTTGCCGATCTTGCCTCTAAGGGCGACGACAAGGCAAGGCTTGCACTTGATATGTTCAGCTATTCCGTCAAAAAGTTTATCGGCAGCTACGCCGCGGCTATGAACGGCGTGGACGCCGTCGTTATGACGGGCGGTATCGGTGAAAACAGCGTGGACGTCCGCGCGATGATCCTCAAAGACCTCGATTACCTCGGCATCAAGTTCGATCCGGAGAAGAACAAGGTCCGCGGCAAGTTCGCAGATATCACGGCGGAAGGCGGCAAGGTAAAAGTGCTTGTCATCCCCACAAATGAAGAGCTCGTTATCGCGCGCGATACCAAAGCGCTTGCGGAAAGGGCCGCAAAATAATCCTTTTTGCGAAATTGTTCGTCAAAATCGTTGACAGCAAGAGACCTTTCCCATATAATAAATAATCGTGAACATCGTTTATCAGCACGAATAGGAGGTGGATGATATGGCAGTACCTAAATGTAAAGTTTCCAAGTCCAGGAGGGATTCCCGCGCGGCTAATTGGAAAATCGAAGCGCCCGGTCTTGTCGAGTGCCCCAACTGCCATGAACTGATCAAGAGTCATAGGGTTTGCCCGAACTGCGGTTACTATGACAAAGAAAAGGTCGTGGATATTAAAGAAAAGAACAAAGACTAACAAACAAAAAATTGCGGTGCATTTCCTAATGCACCGCATTTTTTTATTCGAGCGTGTATAGCAATGCATATACTTCGCTAACTACCTCCTCGTCAAGTAATCACGTACAAGGAGTACGCTCATACTCGACTCGTCGGAGAGCGCTCGTCTATACATCACTCTCCACGCTCGAGGTTTTTCGATCGTGTATAAGGACGAAGGAGTACGCTCCCGCCAACACCCCAAAGAATAAAAATCCTTCGGGGACCCCAACGGCGGGAATACCTCACTGAGCCTTCTCCGCAGTCGAAATTTGTTTTTTGCAGTCGCTTTCTTGCAATCCTTGATATTCTAAACTTAAATCCTCAACTTCTCACTTTGTGAGAAACTTCACTATTGCAAATAACTTCACTTGACGCAGTCAAACTTCACTGCGAAGCAAACTTCACTCCCCAAGGGCTTGCCGTTTGGGATAATTTACGGTATAATGGTAAAAGATCGTAAAGGAGGCAATCATGCGCATTGCTGTTGACGGATACGGCGGAGACAACGCTCCGCAAGAAGTTGTAAAAGGGGTACTTGCCGCGCTTGACGCGGATAAGGATATCGAGATCCTTTTGACGGGTAAGAAGGAGGAACTTGCCGCTCTTGCGGGCGCGCATGATCGTCTTACCATTTTGGATGCGGAGGAAGTCATTTCCTGTGAGGAAACGCCGGTGGTCGCCGTGCGTACCAAAAAGAACAGTTCTCTCGTCGTCGCTTTGGACGCGGTCAAAACGGGGCAGGCGGACGGACTGGTATCCGCAGGGTCTACGGGCGCCGTGCTGATCGGCGCGACGTTGTATATCGGCAGGGTGAAAGGGGTGGAGCGTCCCGCGCTTGCGCCCGCGCTTCCCACGGTGAAAGGCGGCAACGTGATCTTGTGCGATTGCGGCGCCAACGTGGATTGTCGTCCCTCGTATCTTTTGGGATTTGCCCGTATGGCGGTCGCCTATCAAAAAGGCGTTTTCGGGCTTGAAAACCCGCGCGTCGGGCTTTTGAACAACGGCGCGGAAGAAACCAAGGGCAACGCCTTTTCGGTGGAATGCCACGGGCTTTTGAAGGCGGCTTCGGGTATCAATTTCGTCGGCAACGTCGAAGCGCGCGACATCCTCTCGGGCGAAGTGGACGTCGTCGTGGCGGACGGTTTTGACGGCAACGTCGCGTTAAAGAGCGCGGAAGGCACGGCAAACGCCGTTTTCTCTCTTTTAAAACAAGGTATTTACGCGGGTGGCACGCGCGCTAAATTGGGCGCGCTTCTGTTGAAGCCCGTTTTCAAAGGATTAAAAAAGAAGCTTGACTACAACGAGCACGGCGGCGCCGCCTTTTTGGGGCTCAAAAAGCCCGTCGTCAAGGCGCACGGCGCTTCCAAGGCAAAGTCTGTCTGCGGGGCTATCTTGCAAGTCAGGGATATGATCGCGGGCAAGGTGTCGGAACGCCTTGCAAAGGACGTGGGAAATGATTGATTTTTCGGATATTTACGAACGAATCGGCTATGTTTTCAAGGATGCGTCCTTGCTTACCCGCGCGCTTACGCACAAGTCTTTCGATATCAAAAACAACTATGAGAGGTTGGAGTTTTTGGGCGACAGTATTGTGGGATTTGCCGTCAGCGAAATTTTGTATCGGCAAGAAGGTAAAACGGCGGGGGAAATGACAAACACCCGAAAATTGATGGTTTCGAGAGAGCCGCTTTCTTATCTTGCGGATCAACTTGGTTTTTCCAAAGCCTGCTTGCGCCGCAATTGCGCGCTTTCCGTCAAAATGAAGTGCGACCTTTACGAAGCGGTCGTGGGCGCCGTATTTTTGGACGGCGGCACGGACGAAGCGGTCGCTTTCGTCAAGCGTACCATTTTGCTTGCGCCGCACGCGTCCTTTGATTACAAAAGCAAACTCAAAGAGTATTGTGAGAAAAACAAACTGACCTATCACGCTCCTTATACCGCTACGGGCAGGGATGACAAAAAAACCTTTACCGTGGAAGTTTACGTCGGCGGAAAGAGCAAAGGCGTCGGTAAAGGCGCGTCGGTCTTAAAGGCGGAAAACGAGGCTTGCCGTCTGGCTTTGACGGCGCTTGGCGTGATCTAAACAAAAAAATCTTCTAAAATTCATTAAATACTTTTCATTCGCTTATGTTATGTGATATAATTACATAGTATAAGCGAATTTTCGCTTTTGATGGGAGACAGATGATCAACTTCAAGAGGCTCGAACTGCAAGGATTCAAATCCTTCGCCGGCAAAACCGTAATCGATTTTAAGAATAGCTTTACGGGCATCGTCGGTCCTAACGGCTGCGGCAAAAGTAACGTCGCAGACGCTGTTCGTTGGGTTCTCGGTGAAATGAGCGCAAAAGCGCTTCGCGGCGCAAAGATGCAGGACGTCATTTTCAACGGTACCGAGAAGCGCCCCTCAATGTCTTACTGTGAAGTTTCCCTCGTTTTTGACAATTCCAACCACGTTTTCAAAACCGACCGCGAAGAAGTGGTCGTCACCCGCAAGCTGTATCGTTCCGGTACCAGCGAGTATTATTTGAACCACAACATTTGTCGTTTGCGCGATATTTTGGACGTGATGCGCGACAGCGGCGCCGGCAAGGACGGCTACTCCATCATCGGGCAGGGCAAAGTTGCGGAGATCATGGATTCCAAACCCATCGACAGACGCCAGATCTTTGAAGAAGCGGCGGGCATCGCCAAGACCAAGGCGGAAAAGATCGAGACCGAACGGAAACTTGCCCGTTCCGCAGAGGATATCCAACGTTTGACCGATATCACGGCGGAGCTTTCCCGCCAACTCGTTCCCCTCGCAAAACAGCGCGAAGCGGCGCAAAAGTTCTTTGAATACAAGGAGCAAATGCGTTATCAAGAGGTCAACTATTACCTCTATTCCCGCGAGGACAGCGTCTTAAAAAAGCAAAAGATCGCCCAAAACGTCAAAGCCTTTACCGAAGAGCTTTACGCCAAGGAGAGCGAGTCCCTTCGTTTGGCTGCGGATCACGACAAAGCCCTTGAGGACATCGACCGCAACGAACAAGAAGTCCGCGCCTTGATGGAGGAGAGGGAGCGTTTAAAAGTCAGCAGTGAAAAGAACAGCGGCTTGATGGCTGTTTACCAAAACAAGATCGCCCATTTGACGGAGGAGATCGCTCGTTTGGAAGAGGAGCTTGCCTCCCTTACCGAGGAAGGCACCGTCACGGCGGAAACGCTTTCGGAAGCCAAAAATATTTTGGATATCCGCAACAAGGAGCTCTTCCTTGCCGAGCAACGTCTCGACGCATTGAACGACAAATATTTTGCTCTTTCAGAGCAAATTGCGGGTAACGAAAGCAATATCGAAAAGTCCAACAGTGAAGTTTTCGACGTGTTCGGCAGGTTGTCGGACGTAAAAAGTTCCCTTGCGGGATTGACCGCCGAGGCGGGTTCTCTCCGCAAGCGTCTTGCTTCGTTGGATCTTGCCATCAAGGCGTCCGGTGCCACCATCGAAAGGGAGGAAAAGAACTCCGAAGAATGCCGCCTTCGCATTGAGGAAGCCAACAAAAAGAAGCAGGAGATCCGTGAAAGACGCGTTCTCCGTATGGGTGAATTCAACGAGCTTCGTCAAGGTCTTTACGCGATGAATCGTTCTTTGGACGCTTTGAACGCGGAGTACGCCGGCAAAGAGGGCAGAGTCCGCGCAATGGCGGAGATGGTCGGTCAACACGACGGCTATCAACAGGCGGTCAAACTTCTTTTGAACGACGCCAAAAACGATCCCGCTTTAAACGAGCATATCGAAGGCGTCGTCGGACAGTTGATCAAGGTGCCCAAGGAGTACGAAGTAGCCATCGAAGCCGCGCTCGGCGCTTCGGTGCAACACGTGGTCACTCCCACCGATACCGACGCGGTGTATATCGTCAATTATCTCAAAAAGATGGAATACGGCGTGGCGACGATGATCCCCGCCAACAAGGCGCGTCCGCAAAACCTCGCTTACGAGTACCGCGGCGTTTTGGAAATGCGCGGCGCCATCGGTATTTGTTCCGATCTGATCTCTTACGACCCCCGTCATTACGAGGTGATCTCGCAGCTTCTCGGCAGGACGGTCATCGCGGAGGATCTGGAGTGCGCCAGATTGATGGCGGATCGCTACGATTACGGCGTCAAGATCGTCACGTTGGACGGTGATATTATCGATCCCAGAAGGACGATCACGGGCGGCAGTCGTCGTCAAAAGACTTCGTTGCACCTCAGCAAGGAGCGTGAGCTTGCCGACGCTCAGGCGGAACTGAAGGATATCTTTATGCGCCGCGAAACGCTCCGCGCCGAAGTGGAGCAGAAAAGCGCGGAAGCCAAAAAGATCGAAGAGGAAGTTTACGCTCTTCGTGACGATCTGCAGGATCTTGACGTAAAGATCACCGCCGAGACCGAGCGCATCGCCACTTCCGAAAAACTGATCGAAGAAACCAACGAACGCATGACCAAGGATCAAGCGGAATACGACGAGCTCAGCGCTCGTTTGCAGACACTTTCCACGGAGATCACCGCCGCGGAAGATATCAACCGCGACATCGAGGGCAAAAAGGCAAGCGCGCAGGGCGTTGCGCAAGCGTCCAAGACCGA
>DMCI01000102.1 GCA_003445835.1 Clostridiales bacterium | reverse complement strand
GGGGTTTTGGAGTTCGCGTCTGCAACCTTTCTTCGCCGCCTTGGGGTGGTGGTTTGCTTCGCGATTGAGCTGCTCTTCGCCGCCTTGGGGTGGTTTTTTTGTGTTTTGATGGGCGTTTATCCTTCGCGCCACTCTCCGCCGTTTTGGGGTTTTGGAGCTCAAGCCTGCAACCCTTCTTCGCCGCCTTGGGGTGGCGGAGTTTTATATTTTGTATGATTTACCGTAAGACCAAGAACAAGACGCCCAGGCAGGTCGCCAAAGAGGGGAGGGAGACGACTGCGCCGTATTTGATAAAGTCGACGTAGGACATTTTTACGTCGTGGCGCTTCAAGAGCGACATCCACATAATGCCCGCGAGGGCGCCGATGGGGGTCAAAAAGGCGCCGAGGTTGCTACCGACCACCGTCGCGTAGACGCCGCGCATCACGTCCCACTCGGGCAAAGTGCCCACGATGGGGCAAAAGAGCACGCTCATCGGGATGTTGTTGATAAGGTTTGCCGATAGGAAGGATAGGACGCCGAACTTCCAAACCGTTCTTCCGCCGCCGATGGCTTCGCCAATCTTTTCCGTCACGCCGTTTTGGGCGAGGGCAAGCACCAATACGAACATCGAAAGCACGAAGGGCACCAGTTGCCACGGGGCGCGGCGAAGAGTGTGCCAAAGTTCCGTGGGCGGCTTTTTGCGGACGGCGGCAAGAAGGAGGGCTGCAAAAAACAGCACGCCGACGGCGATGACCGCAACCAGCCACATGTTGACGCCGAAGTAAGGCCCTACCACCAAAAAGACGGTCGCCGTGATCAGCACCGTGAGCCCCGTGATCAACATCGGTTTATCCTCAATGCGCACCACTTCGGGCGTAGCCAGCACGGGGGCGCGGAGGGAGCGACGGAAAACGAGGTACAGCACCCCGAAGGACACCGCCGCGGAAGCGAGGGTGGGCAGCGCCATCACGAGGAAGTAATCAAGGAACGCCACGCCGTACGAAGTCGCAACGTAAATGTTGGTGGGGTTGCCGATCAAAAAGATCATGCTCATCGTGTTCGCGGCGATGAATTCCGCCACCAAATAGGGCTTGGGATCAATATGCGCGTTTTTTGCAAAATAGCAAATAAAGGGAGTAAAGGTCAGCACGATCACGTCGTTGGACGTAAATACCGTCAAAACGGAGACCGTCCAGTACAGCACGGCAAACATCTTTAATTGACTTTTGCCCGCAAGCAATAGCGCCTTGTTGGCAAGATACTTAAAAAAGCCGACTTCGTCCAAAAAGACGGACAACACCGTCATCGAAAGAAATAACAAAAGGATCTTTAAGGGGTTGACGGCGGAATTTTGCGTAAACGCTTCCCAAAGGGAAGGGAGGTTGATTCTCCCCGTGGCAACCATCACCACCGCGCCGAGAAGCGCCACCATCCAATAGGTATCGAGAGAGATCCGTTTTCCCTTGATCTTGGGGAAAAGAAAGACGCTCGCTATCATAACGGCGCAGGTGAGCGCCGATATCAGGATCGATGGGATCATACGTCCTCCGTCGGTGTTTTTGCGCGGCTGTCCGCGCGACACCGATATACTATCGCGCAAGAGACGTTTTGTCAACGAGATTTATTTGCAGTACTTTTTGTAGGCGGAAAACGCCGAGGGCAAAGGATACGCCTTTTTAAGTTCCTCGGGCGTGACGAAAACGAAGTCGCCCGCGGGCTTTTCGTTCAAACGGACGTAATAGCCCGTCATTTCCCACACGACGTGGGTGAAAATATGATTTGCCGCGGGGAGTGCTTGCACTTTGCCGCCAAAGAGGTCACAGACTTCCTTTTCCGTGAGCGAGCCTTTTAAGTTGGGTAGTTCCCAAAGTCCGGCGAGAAGCCCCTTTGCGGGGCGTTTTTTGACGGCAAACCTGCCGTCCAGTTCCAGCACGAAGACGGTCAGAACGTCGCGCTTCTTTTGTGCTTTGACGGTTTTTACGGGGAAGTCCGCTTCTTTGCCGAGGCGGTGCGCTTCGCAGGTGGCGGACAGCGGACAAACGTCGCAACGGGGAAGAGTGTTTGGCAAGCAGATGAGGGCGCCCAGTTCAAACAGCGATTGGGTAAAATCCGACGCGTCCCCTTGGGGGATCAACGGACGGAGCCCGTCCGCGATCTCGGCGCGAACGTCGTCTTTGCTTTGATCAAACGCTTCTGCGGTCAGGCGGGAATATACCCGCATCACGTTGCCGTCCACCGCGGGTTCGGGGACGCCGAAAGCGATGGACAAGATCGCACCCACCGTATAGGCGCCCACGCCGGGCAGGGAGCGGAGGGCTTTTGCGTCCGAGGGGAGCATCCCGTCAAAGTTTTCCGCTACGATCCTTGCCGCTTTGTGCAGATTGCGCGCGCGACTGTAGTAGCCCAACCCTTCCCACAGCTTCAAAACGTCTTCTTCTTCGGCGTTTGCAAGGTCGAGGAGGGTGGGAAAGCGCTTCATCCAACGCAAATAGTAATCCCGAGCGGCTTCGACGCGCGTTTGCTGAAGCATGATCTCGGAGATCCACACTCTGTAAGGAGTGGGATCTTCCCGCCAGGGAAGACTGCGCTTATGCTCTTTGTACCAACCGAGCAGCAAAGAGATTTGTGCGCTTGACAGCTTTTTCATAACAAAAGCATACCACGTTTGTTTCCATATTTCAATCACATGGCAAAATAATCGGTTATAGCACCCCCCAAAAATACATTTTTTGTACAGAATTGACCTTTTTCGACAAATATCGTCAAATTTTGTACAAAATTTACTTTCAAAAACTTGCGGACGCACCTTTGAAATGATAAAATACAAAGCGTAGACAGGAAATCTCGAGGTTCTTTACGATCACATTGAATAAGGAGAAGATATGAAAGATATCAGTATTGTTGTCGTGGATGATGATCCCGAGTTCTCTTCGTCCGTTAAAATGTTCTTTGCGGGCGAAAGCGGCTACAAAGTGCTTTCCGTCGCGTCAAGCGGCAAGGAGGGAGTGGCGGCGATTCTCGAACAATCGCCCGACGTGGTCCTGTTGGATATGATCCTTCCCGGGACGGACAGCTTTGAAGTGATGAGCGAAGCCAAACGCAACGGATCTCAGGCGAAGTTTATCGTACTCTCCGGCATTGCGGGGGACGAATATGCTTCCCGCACCATCAAAAACGGCGCAAGTCATTATATGCTCAAGCCCATCAGCTTTTTGTCCTTGAAAAACAGGATCGACGAGATCGTCGGCGTGGCGGCGACCACGCTCCCCGTTCGTACCGTTCCGAGTAAGTTGTTGGACGAGAGGATCACAAACATCTTTATCTCCGTCGGCATCCCCGCGCACATCAAGGGATATCAGTTTTTGAGGGAAGCCATCAAAATGGCGGTAGCGAATCCGGATATCATCAACAGCATCACCAAAAGACTTTATCCCGAAGTTGCAGAACGCTTTGACACTACGGCGAGCAAGGTGGAGCGCGCCATCCGTCACGCGATAGAGGTGGCGTGGAACAAAGGGAAGATTGAAAACATCAATCAGATCTTCGGCGTGAAGGTATATTCGGGCAACGAGAAGCCGACCAACGGGGAGTTTATTGCGTTGGTGGCGGATAAGATGCTCATCGAATGCGCATA
>DMCI01000158.1 GCA_003445835.1 Clostridiales bacterium | reverse complement strand
TCCGACGCCTTCATAATAGGCTCGGGCATTTTTTTGATACAAGCTGCCGAAAACAATTCGGGTAAAACTGCGGGCATATCTTTTCTCCTTTTTGGTTTGTTGCTTTTGCTCATTGTACCACACGCGGGCGTTTATATCAACGGGAATTGCGTTTGAATAATAAGATGATGCAAAAAAGCCGCGATTTTACATAAAAAATGCAAGTTCGGATATGGTATAATATTAGTATGGCGGATAAGTATCAAAAGTTGTTGATCGAATGGTGCGACGCCCTTTTGATGGCGCAGGTCACGGACGAAAAAGAGGAGTTTTTCGGAGCTTTTCGTTGCGAAAGTTGCTCTTTTCCGCACGGGCGGGCGGATAACGCCGTCTATCCTTTCGTTTGCGCCTATTCTTTGACGAGGGACGAAAAGTATCTTGTCGGCGCGGAAAGGCTCCTCGTCTTCCGCAAAAAGCTGACCCTTGAAAGCGGCGCGGTTCAAAACGATCTTACTTCCGCGTGGCAAGGGATCACCGCTTTTTCCGCCATCGGACTGCTAAAGACCCTTTCGTATTTTGGTAAAATACTTCCGTCTTCTTTGAAACGGGAGATCGAAAATTGCGCGATGAGCGCCGCCCGTTGGGTTCATAAGAATATGGTGATAGGCTTCCCTGCCTACGTCAACTATTACTGCGCCGCCGCCCTCGTCAACGCTTTGTACGACGATTTTTACCACGACGAAGCGTATGGAGCGCGGGCAAAAGAGCTTTTGGACTACTGCCTCGGTTGCTTCACTCAAAACGGACTTTTGTACGGAGAAGGCAAGCCGCACGACGGCGCGTCCCCCAAAGGATGTCTGCCGATAGACGTCGGGTACGAAGCGGAAGAGTCGCTCCCCTGTCTGATTCACGCCGCCGCCCTTTTGCAAGATAAAAAAGCGCTTGATCTTCTTACGCAAAACGCTTTGAAATTTTTGGACTTCATGCTCCCCGACGGCGGATGGGACAACAGCTTTGGCGTCAGAAACAACAAATGGACTTATTACGGAAGCCGCACGTCGGACGGGGCGATCGGCGCGCTTGCTTTGCTTGCCAAACGCGACCCCTTGTTCAAAGAAGCTGCCGAAAGGACGTACGAGATATTGAAAAAATGCACGACGGGCGGGTTTTTGTACGGCGGACCGCAGTACTTTGCAAACGGGCAAATGCCCTGCGTACATCACACGTTTTGCCACGCCGCCGCCCTCGCGGACGCCATCCACGAAGGGATCAAAGAACCCAAAACACGGATCGCGCTCCCTTCCGAAGAACAAAGTGTCGGGTACAAGTATTATCCCGAAATCGACACCTATAAGATCCGTACGGGCGGTTACGCCGCCACCTTGACGGGGTACGACTACGTCAACCAACATTACGCCAACGGCGCGGCTCACGCAAGCGGCGGTACCCTTTCCCTGCTGTACAAAGACGGAACGGGCGCTATGATCGCCGGGTCGGTCTACGAGTACAAGCCGACCGAGCCCAACAATATGCAACTCCCCGCAGGGAAAACGGAGCATTCTTCCCTGCTGCCCCGTGCGGAATACCAAAAGGACGGCGTCACCTACGCCACCTGTTTGGACAAAGCCCCCGAGATGACCGTCCGCGTTGAAGACGGCGTTGTGCAAGCCATCGTCAAAGCAAAGTTTTGCGCGTTGGACGGAAGGGACGAAGGCGTCCGCGCCGAAACGACCTACCGTTTTGCCCCCACGGGCGTTACCGTCACCGTCAAGAGAGTCGGCGGCGGGGCGCGATTCATACTGCCCATCGTAAAAAACGCGGGGAAAGTCGTGACGGAAAGCGCTTGCCAAAAAAGTCCCGTCTTCTTTTTGACGGGCGGGTTTGCCGCGGAAGAATACGTCTTCCCACTTGAAAATGACGTCGCCTTGACCATCGTATAAGGAGAGAATATGAAAAAGATCGTCGTTTATTTGCTGATCATCACCCTGCTTTGCGCCCTGCCCCTTACCTTTTGCGGATGCGCGCACAAGGACGCCGAGATCTACAGACCCCGCAAATATAAGGAAACCATCGACCTATCCGAGTACGAGTTGGTCTTCTTTGACGACTTTGACGGGGAACTTGACAGAAACGTCTGGTGCGACACCCGACAGGGGACCCGCCGCGACGGGTTTTGGGTGGACGATTTGGCGTTTACGGACGGCGAAGGGCATCTTGTGATCCGCACCGAAAAACGAGGAAGCAGGTTTTGCTCGGACACCCACGAAAGGCAAGTCGTCGGATACGACCAAAGCCGAGTGACCTTGCAATACGACGACTGCTACCCCTTCGGCTTGGTCGCAAACGATTTCGGTGATCTTTCCGCCGTCGAAGCGCACACGCAGGAGAACGCCGGACTCGTCATTCTCGACTATTTTGACCTGCTCGGCGAACGGTTTTTGTCTTTTGCGGAGGCAGACGCCCAAAGCGACAAAGATCAACTTTACGCCCTGTACTTTGAAACGGCAGCCAAGCTTTTCAGCTATTATTCTTTCGTTCCGGAAGTCAAAGCCGTCCAAAGCGATCTTGCCAAAAGCGCATTGGTGGGGATCAACCGCGACCTTTTTGCGACGTTTGACCCCTTGACGGAAAGTCAAAACCTTCCTCTCCGCAGCGTTTTGGCGCATTTGTTTGGGTTTTCCGCCGAAAGTGAGTTTGTGACTTGCGCGCAATCCCTTGCGGACGTCTATCAAGCGCAACGCCAAAACGGCAACGCGTGCGCGGCGCTTGAAAACGGCGCCTTCCTTACGGACGACGGGTTGCTTATTGCGCCCATCGCCTTCCGAAAC
>DMCI01000136.1 GCA_003445835.1 Clostridiales bacterium | reverse complement strand
TCGTTGGCTTCCGCGCCGCTGTTGCCGAAGAAGACCTTTTTCATCCCCGACTTTTTCACGAGCGCTTCCGCAAGATCCGCCGCAGGGGCGGTATAGTACAGATTGGAAGTGTGTTGCACCGCCGAAAGCTGCTTGGTCACCGCATCGATGAAAACGCCGTCGGCATAGCCGAAAGTGTTGACCGCGATGCCCGCGCCCATATCGATATAGCTTTTGCCGTCCGCGCCAATGGCAACAGAGCCTTTGCCGTTTACGATCTCCAGCGGGAAACGCCCGTAGGTGCCCGCCAAATAAAGTTGATCTTTTTCTATCGTGTTCATTTTTACTCCACAAACATCGTGCCGCTACCTTCGTCGGTCAAAAGCTCCATCAAAATGGAATGCGGCACCCTACCGTCCATGATGATAACGCGCTTGACGCCTTGCTTGATGGCGGTAAAGCAGCATTCCACCTTGGGGATCATCCCGCCGGAGATCACGCCGCTTTTATACAGTTCCTCCGCTTCGGACGCCTTGATCTCGGGGATCAAGGTGGAAGGATCGTCCTTGTCGCGCAATACGCCGCAAATATCGGTCATCATGATCAACCTTTTTGCGGAAAGAGCGCCCGCGACGTACGCCGCCGCCGTATCGCCGTTGATGTTGTACGTCTCGCCGTCCTCGCTCGTGGCGATGGTGGAAACGACGGGGATGTACCCCTTTTCCAACAAGTCGAACACCGGCTTGATGTTGATCTTTTCGATCTCGCCCACGTAACCGAGTTTTTCGTTCTTCTTTTTGGCGACGATCAACTTGCCGTCGATACCGCTGATGCCCATCGCTTTTGCGCCCTTGCTCTCAAGGTAGCTGACAAGCGATTTGTTGACCTTGCCCGCAAGCACCATCTGTACGACGTCCACCGTCTCTTTGTCCGTCACGCGAAGCCCGTCCACGAAAGTGGGTTTCAGCCCGATCTTGGTCATCATCGAAGAGATCTCGGGGCCGCCGCCGTGCACCAACACGACTTTTACGCCGATCAGATGGAGCAACGTGATATCCTCCATGACCTGTTCTTTGAGACTTTCGCTGGTCATTGCGTTGCCGCCGTACTTGACGACGACGATCTTGCCGACATACCTCTTGATATAGGGAAGCGCTTGCGTCAACACTTCCGCCCTTTCAAAATTGGAAAGATCCATACTTCCTCCTTAGGTGCGATAATCGCCGTTGATCCTGACGTAATCGTAGGTCAGATCGGAACCCCAAGCCACCGACGACGCCTCGCCGTCGTGCAGGGTGACCGCAATGGTGATCTCTTTTTCGGAAAGGATCTTTTTGGCGATCTCCTCCGAGAAATCCACCGAAGCGCCTTTTTCGCAAACCGAGATCGTGCCCGCTTTGGACGTGAACGCCACGTCCACTTTGTTGACGTCTACGTCAGCGCCGGAGTAACCGATAGCGCAAAGTACCCTGCCCCAGTTGGCGTCCGAACCGAACATCGCCGCCTTGACCAAACTGGAACAAATGACCGCCTTTGCAGCCTTCTTGGCGTCCGCGATGGTCTTGGCGCCCGTTACGGAACACTCCAAAAACTTGGTAGCGCCTTCGCCGTCTGCGGCAAGCGCTTTGCACAAAGCGACCGTTACGCTATTGAGCGCCTTCATAAAGGCAGTAAAATCATCGCCTTCCCGATCGATCAACGTATTGCCCGCAAGTCCGTTTGCAAGTACCGTCACCATATCGTTGGTGGAAGTATCGCCGTCCACGCTGACCATATTGAAGGTATCCTTGACGTCCGAAGACAACGCCTTTTGGAGCATTGCGGGAGAGATCGCGCAGTCGGTGGTGATAAACACAAGCATCGTCGCCATATTGGGGTGGATCATACCGCTGCCCTTGGCGATGCCGCCGACGGTAACCGTCTTGCCGTCAAGGTCAAAGCTGACCGCAACTTCCTTTTTGACGGTATCGGTGGTCATGATCGCTTCCGCCGCGCGGGACGAGCCGTCCTTGGAAAGATCCTTCACCAACGGGCCGACCCCCTTTTCAAAGGGTTCCATACACATCGGCTGACCGATAACGCCGGTGGACGCCACGACGACGTCTTCCGTCTTAATGCCGAGTTCCGCCGCAAGAAGCGCGGAGGTCTTTTCGGCAATTTCCACGCCGTTTGCGTTGCAGGTGTTGGCATTGCCGCTGTTGATGATGCAAGCCTGCGCAACGCCGTTTGCAAGGTGCGCTTTGGTGACCAAAAGGGGCGCGCCTTTCACGAGGTTGGTGGTGTATACCGCCGCCGCCGAAGCAGGCACTTCGGAATAGATCAAGCCGAGATCGCGCTTGGTGCGACTTTTGCGAATGCCGCAATGCACGCCGCCCGCCGTAAAACCTTTTGCGGCAGTTACGCCGCCGGATACTACTTTCATACTTCCTCCTATAAGACCAGCCCGGTGGTTTCATCCACGCCGAGCATCAAGTTCAAATTTTGTATCGCCGCGCCGCTTGCGCCCTTGCCGAGGTTATCGAAAAGCGCAATGGCAACCATTCTTTCCGCATTGCCCACGAGGGTAATCTTCATCCCGTCTTTGCCCGCCATAACGTCTGCGGGAAGGGTCCCTGCTTCAACGTCTTCATAACGGATGACGCCGCCTTGGTAAAGATCCTTGTAAACCTGTTTCACACCCTCCGCATCACAGTTGAGCCACTCCGGCAAAAGGGGCACGGATACCTGCATCCCTCTGGGGAACGCCGCCACCACGGGCAGGAAGACGGGCGCCTTGGAAAGCCCCGTTTGCGCGACCATTTCCTTAAGATGCTTGTGAACTTGGGTCAAAGCGTATTGTCTGGGTGCGGAAACGTCCTCCTCGCCGCCCTCGTATTGCTTGATCATCTTTTTGCCGCCGCCGGTATACCCGGTCAGGGAAAACGCGGAGAGCGGCGCGTTTTTGTCAAGCACGCCCGCCGCCACGAGGGGCGCCACCAACGCGATAAATCCGCTGGCATGACAGCCCGGATTGGCGACCCTCGTCGCCTTTTTGATCAGTTCACGCCTACCGGGCAATTCCGGAAGACCGTACACAAAATCGGGTGAAACGCGATGCGCCGTAGATGCGTCGATGATCTTGACTTTGCTGCCTTCCGCAAAGGAGACCGCTTCAACGGCGGCTTCGTCCGGCAAGCAAAGCACGGCAAGATCGGAAGAAAGCATCGCTTCCTTACGGGCAGCGGCGTCCTTTCTCATCTCCTCGGACAAAGTGACCAAGGAAATATCTTCCCTGGCAGTCAGCCGATTTACGATCTCCAGCCCCGTCGTCCCGGCGCTTCCGTCCACAAAAACCTTCATTGCTTCTCCCTCTTATAACGTGAGTGTGCTCTTATTATACCTCGCGCGCGACCATTGGTCAAATATTTTTTGCATATTTTTTTAAAAATTTTATATTATTCAATTTTGATTGCGAATTTGCTGCATAAAACGCAAAAATATTCATTTTTAGATCGTCATTCGCCGCATTTATGTGAATTTGCAAAAAAGGAAACGGCTACGCGCGTGAAAAACGGCAAGATTTTCACCTCGCCGCTTTGTCGTATTATCCCTTCATTATTCCCCGCGTCCGTCCTCCGCTTGTCAGCAATCGGCGTCGAAGATCGCCCACGGATACTGTATCATATACTCTCCGCGATAGGCGCGCACGGCGTCGGGGTCGCCTTTTTTATAAGCATAGGCGTCGCAATCGATCTTGTTAACATCTATGAAACATTCGTTGCGACGCTTTACGAAAACGTCTTCGGCGCCCACTTTTTTGAGGGCGGCGATCAGGTCGGCGATCAAGTTGCGACAATAGGACTTGTGGTCTTCTTCCCAAAGGATGGCGTTAAGCTCGTTGATGTTTATCGCTGCGCCTTCGCGGTCGACGAGGTATGCGAACAGTTCCTTGGAACGGCTTCTGCCAAACTTTAAGGGTACGCCCTCGGCAAAAACTTCAAAGTTACCGAAGCACTTGACTTGCAATTTCTTCGTGGCTTTCATTTCCACGGGATAGCGCAATCCGTCAAGTTCTTCCTTGATCTTGCTTTCGGTAGCGGGTTTGGTCACGTAGCCGGATGCGTGTATCTTATAGGCGTCCAACGCGTAACCGTCGTACGCCGTCACGAAAATAATATTGACCTGCGGATTGATTGTCTTTAGTTTTTTTGCCAGATCGATCCCGCCGATGCCCGGCATCTCGATATCCAAAAACGCAATGTCTATCTTCCTTTTCGACGCCACCTGCAACGCTTCAAACGGATTGGTAAACTCCAAGATCTCTATTTCCGGCGGCAGAACTTTTTCCACCGCGTTTTTTAAGCGAAGCAACTGCAATTCCTCGTCGTCTGCCAAAAGAACTCTCATACCTTCCCCTCTTTATAAAAAGTCACTTTGACCGTAGTGCCCTTACCCGGTTTGCTGACCACGTCGATTTCGCCGCGGCACATCTTGTTGATGCGGTATCGAATGTTGTTCATCCCAAAATGCTCGTTGGACGCAAAGTCCACCCCTTCCATCTCAAAACCGACGCCGTCGTCCGTGACGACCACGACGTACGCTTCGGGCGTTTCGTAAGTTTCAAGGGTCAAAGTACCCCCTTCCACTTTTTTCAAAATGCCGTGTTTGATGGCGTTTTCCACGATGGGTTGAATGCTGAGCGGCGGCACGTAAAAATCTTTTACCTTTAGGTCGTATACTGCCGTCAATCGATTGTTGAAGCGCATTTTTTCAAGCGCGACGTAAGACTCTATATGCTTAAGTTCCGTTTCAAAAGGGATCAAGCGAGTCTCGGTCAACGAAGCAATGTTGCGCCTGAGATACTCGGTAAAATCGTCCATCGCCGCTTGCGCCTTTTGCGGATCCAGCGGGATCAAGGTGGAGATCGCCGAAAGCGAATTGTACACGAAGTGAGGTTGGATCTGCGACAGCATGATCCTGATCTGCGCTTCCTTGTTTTTTTCCTCCTCCTTGGCGAGGTCGATGTTCTTTTGTACGTTGACGAAGAAGAACAAAACTTCGATGGCTACGATGATGGAAGCGTAGGCGATGGCATACCCCTTAAACGCGTTTTGCAAAAGGATGGCTATAAGGGGCAGCAAGCAGTAGAACGCAAACGCCGCTTTCTCACGCGGTTTGAGTTTTTTATTCAAGACCGTGACGAAAAACACGACGGCAAACATCACAAATTGATACCCTTGCGAAGCGATCATCCCCTTGCTTCGGAGGTAAACGCCGTTTTCCGCCGTAAAAAAGATGCCCGTAAAAACGTTGACGATATCCAGCGTCACAAAAATTGCAAACAACGTCGCGTTGATGACGGCAGTCACTTTTTTGGTCTTCGGCGAGAGATCCGTGTAAAGGCTCATATACCGATACAGCAAAAAGACCTCCATATTGTTCATAATATAAAAAATCGTGTAAAAAGCGACGATATAGGCGTTTGAGGTATAGCTGATCTTGATGATCGTAAAGACCAAATACGTCGCAAAATGCAACAAAGTAAAGGTAAAAAAGTCCAGGAGCGCCATTTCGTCCTTTCTCTTGTCCTTTTTTACCAGTAAGTTAACGGTGTGGATCGCGAGGATCAATATTCCGAGGATACATACCGTGGCGTTGAAAACGTTGTTTTTATCCATACGTGTATTGTAACATAAACGACGTTTTTTTACAAGACGCAACTATTTGCTCCGTAAGCATATAAAAAGCCGAGCTAAACTCGGCTTTTTAGACCCTTTATTTTACGAGGTGATCGAATCTGTCAAACGCGTAGGCGATGGTCTCGGGCGTATGCGCGTCACCGGAAAGCATCGTTTTACCGCCCCTTTCCGTAAGATAAAAAAGCAAGTGCGACGCGGGGTACGGGACGGTGCGGTATCCGCGGGCAACGGCGCCCGTGTTGATCTCAAAGATCTTTCCCGCCTTAAGCAAGCGATCGATCGCTTTTTCGGCGGCGGAAAGGTAACGGGGATCGTTTTCGTCAAACAAACGCCCACCTTCGTTAAACTTCGTTATCAAATCAAAGTGTCCGACGATGGAAACGCTTTTTCTTTTTGCAAAACGGGCAACCAAAGAAAAGTACGCCTCGGCAAGAGCGTAGTAATCCCCGCCGAAGCCTTGCTCGCAAAGCGTTTCAAAGTCCTTTGGAGACTCGTCCAACGGATAGTACTTCCCTTTTACGCGCAAATAGTGGACCGAACCGATCACGTAATCGTAGCCCTTGACGCTTTTGCGGGAATAGATATCCTGTTCCACCCCGCAAAGAACTTTGATCCTGCCTTCGTACTTTTTTTTCAAAGAGGCTATCTCCGCTTTGTACGCTTCGATCTCTTCCTTTTTCATACAATAGCTTTGATCGAAAAAAGTATAAGAGTGATCGGAGATACCGATCTCCGACAGCCCTTTGTCAATGGCGGCAAGAACCATTTGTTCCGGCGTTGCTTTGCCGTCGCTGTAGGTGGTGTGGGTATGCAGATCGCGCATCAGACCATCTTCTCCTGCTTTACCTTTTTGTCGATGACGTGACGGGAAGCAAGCTCGCGGAAGATATCCTCAAGCGAGATGCCCATATCGATCATCAAGACCATCACGTGATAGGCAAGGTCGGCGATCTCGTAGATTGTTTCCTTTTTGTCGTCCGCTTTGCCCGCAATGATGACTTCGGTACTTTCTTCGCCTACTTTCTTTAGGATCTTATCCCTGCCCTTCTCAAACAGATATGTGGTGTAGGAGCCTTCTTTCTTTTCCGTTTTGCGACCGGCAATCAGTTTCATCAGGTCTTCGTAAGAAAACTCGTGGCGCTCGTCGCTTTCAAAGAAAGGGTTGTGGAAGCAGGAAATTTCACCCGTGTGGCAAGCGGGGCCGTCCGGCTCCACCACCACGACGAGGGCGTCCTTGTCGCAGTCCGCCGTGATGGAAACGACGTGTTGATAGTTGCCGCTGGTCTCCCCTTTGAGCCACAGCTGTTGGCGCGAACGGGAATAAAAACAGGTCAACTGTTTTTCCATCGTTATTTTGAGGCTTTCCTCGTTCATATACGCAAGCGTCAAAACGCGCTTGGTGACGGCGTCCACAACGATTGCGGGGATCAGCCCTTTTTCATCGAATTTCAAGTCTTTGATTTCCATATTTACTCCTTTACTATCCTCGCGGGAATAGCATTTTTAACCATTTCTTTTTTGAGATCGGCGATCGACACTTCCCCAAAGTGGAAGATCGACGCAGCCAGTCCGGCGTCCACCTTGGGAAGCACCTTAAACAACGTAATAAAATCCTCAATGCAACCCGCGCCGCCCGAAGCGATGACGGGGACGGAAGAGATCTCCGTCACGGCGCGAAGCATTTCAAGATCAAAGCCCTTTTTGACGCCGTCGGTATCGATGGAGTTCAAAACGATCTCGCCCGCACCCTCGTCGATGCCTTTTTTGATCCAGTCCAACGCGTCCAGTCCGGTGTTTTCTCTGCCGCCTTTGGCAAACACGCGAAAAACGCCATCCACCCTCTTGACGTCCACCGACAAAACGACGCATTGATCGCCGTACACCTTTGCCGCGCGGGAAATCAAGGTTGGGTCGGCAATGGCGCCCGAGTTGACGCTGACTTTATCCGCCCCGCATTTCAACACGCGGTCAAAGTCCTTGAGGGAGCGGATACCGCCGCCGACGGTCAAGGGGATAAAGACGTTTTTTGCCGTTTCGGTCAATACGTCGGTAAACAGATCTCTGCCGTCCGACGACGCCGTGATATCGTAAAACACCAATTCGTCCGCGCCGCAAGCGCTGTACGCCTTGGCAAGCTCCACGGGAGAGGCGATCTCCTTCAGCCCGACGAAGTTGGTGCCCTTAACTACCTGCCCGTTGCGAACGTCCAGGCAGGGAATGATCCTTTTGGTTATCATTTTGCCTCCTTTATCGCCTCGGAGAGGTCGATGGCGCCCGTATAATACGCCTTGCCGATGATGGCGCCGTAAATATTTTGCGCTCTGAGCTTTTTAACGTCCTCCAAAGAGGAAACTCCGCCCGACGCGACGACGTTCATTTTCGTACGCGCGGCAAGTTGCTCGTACAACTTGTGATTGGTGCCCTTCATCGCGCCGTCCTTGCTGATATCCGTGCAAATGACGGTGCCGATCCCGCAGTTTTCCATCTCCGCGCAAAAGTCAAACAGCGTTTTATCCGAGTTTTCGGTCCAACCTTTGATGGCGACGTAACCGTTCAACACGTCCACCCCCACCGCAACTTTGGCGCGAACGCTTGCGGGAAGCGACGGGATAAAGTCTTTGTCCACCACCGCGGCGGTGCCGAGGATCACGCGGTCGATGCCGGCATTCAAATAGCGTTTGATCAAGTCGAGGGTGCGGATGCCGCCGCCCACTTCCGCAAACAAGCCGGTCTCCCTTTTGATGCGACAAATGAGGTCGAAGTTTTTTGGTTCGCCCGCTTTTGCGCCGTCAAGATCCACAAGGTGTATGTGCGTCGCGCCCTTTTCCTTAAACGTCTTTGCCACCGATACGGGGTCGCTTGAATATACCGTCTTTTGAGCGTAATCCCCCTTAAAAAGACGGACGGCTTCGCCGTTTATCAAATCGATCGCGGGGAAGATGATCATAAACTTCCCTCCTTCATCTGACAAAACGCCTTTAGTATTTTGAGCCCGACGTCGCCGCTTTTTTCGGGATGGAACTGACAGCCCATCACGTTGCCTTTGGCTACCGCCGCCGTCACGGGCGCGCCGTACTCGGTCAACGCGATGACAGAGTCGTCGCAATCCACCGCGGCGTAGGAATGCACGAAATACACGTAGTCCCCTTCCGAAAGATACTTAAACAGCGGGTGCTTGCTCTTCCCAAACGAAAGCGCGTTCCACCCCATATGCGGGATCTTGAGTCCCTTGGCGGGGATGGGCTTGACCACGCCTTTGAGGAAGCCCAGTCCTTCGTGCTCGCCGTATTCGTAGCTTTTTTCAAACAAAAGTTGCATACCGAGACAAATGCCCAAAATGGGCGTCCCCTTTTCGGCGGCTTTTTTGAGGAAAGACACCAAGCCCGAAGCCTTGAGCTTTTCCATCGCGTCCTTAAAAGCGCCCACGCCGGGAAGGATGATCCTATCCGCGCTTTCAATGACCGCGCCGTCCGAAGTAATGACCGACTCTTCGCCGATCACAGCAAAGGAGGAGCGAAGGGAAAACAAGTTTCCCACGCCGTAGTCCAAAATTACCGTCATTACAAAACTCCTTTGGTGGAGGGGATCTCCCCTGCAAAGCGGGCGTCTACCGCCACCGCCGCGCGAAGGGAACGCGCCACCGACTTGAACACGCCTTCGATGATGTGATGCGAATTTTTGCCCGAAAGCAACCTGACGTGCAAAGCGCAAGCCGCTTTGCGGACGAAGCCGTACCAAAATTCCTCCGCGAGTTCGGTGTCAAAATCGCCCACCTTCTCCGTCGGGATGGTCACGAACCAACCGAGATATGCCCTGCCGGAAAAATCCACCGAAGACAAAACGACCGCTTCGTCCATCGCAAGGATCTCGTCACCGTAACGCAAAATACCGCGTTTTTCACCCAATGCCGAGGCAAACGCTTCGCCGAGCGCGATGCCGATATCCTCGGTGGTGTGGTGATAATCCACGTAGGTATCCCCCACGCACTTGACGTTGAGATCAAATTTGCCGTGCGCGGCAAACAGCGTCAACATATGATCCAAAAAGCCGCATCCGGTGTCGATCACGCTCTTTCCTTCGCCGTCCAAAACGAGGGTAAGCGCGATATCGGTCTCCGCCGTCTTTCTTTTGATCTCCGCTTTTCTCATAGTTTTTCCTCCAACGTCTTTTCGGTCGCCGCCAAAAGGGCGTCTATTTCCGCTTTGGTACCTACCGTGATACGCACGAACTCTTTCAGACGCGCCTTGTCAAAATATCTGACCAACACGCCCTTTTCCTTCAAACTCTTGTAAAGCGTTTCGCCCGAAACGCCATCCCTTTTTGCAAAAATGAAATTTGCCGAGGAGGGAAGCACCTTGAACCCGAGCTTAACGAGACCCGCCGTCATATAGGCGCGGTTCTCCTTGATCACGTTGACGTTTGCTTCAAAATACTCCTTGTCGAGGAGAGCGCCCACGCCCGCCGCCGCCGTCATCGAGTTGACGTTGTACGGGTTGGTGGAATACTTGATCTTGTTGAGGTCGGCGATGATCTCCTCGGAGGCAAACCCGACGCCCAACCTGCCGCCCGCAAGCGAGCGGGATTTGGAGAAGGTACGCGTGACCAAAAGATTATCGTATTTGCCGAGGAGCGAAAGCGCGCTTTCCCCGCCGAAATCCACGTACGCTTCGTCCACCACAACCACGTTGCCCGCGTTGTTTTTGAGGATCGCCTCGATATCCGCAAGCGAGAGAGCGATGCCCGTCGGCGCGTTGGGGTTGGCGATGAAGATCGTGCCCTTGGCGTCAAAGTACTGCTTGACGTCGATCTCCATCGAAGAAGTCAAAGGGATCTCCCTATACGGCACGCCGTTGACTTTAGCGAAGACGGGATAAAACCCGTAGGTAACGTCGGGAAAGACCGCCGGCGTGTTTTGGTCGCAAAAGGCAAGAAAGGCAAAGTTCAAGACTTCGTCCGAGCCGTTGGAGAAGATGATATTCTCCTTTTTCACGCCAAAAGTCTCCGCCGCGACGGAAGTAAGAACGCGGCATTCCGGGTCACAGTAAAGGTTCAAGCTGCCCGCCGCTTGACGCGCAAGCCTTTGGGCGTACGGCGAAGGCGGAAAGGGGCACTCGTTGGTGTTGAGTTTGACGTAGCTTCTGTCCTGCGGTTGCTCCCCGGGAACGTACGCTTCAAGCGTATCGAGTTTTTTGCTGATAAACTTGCTCATATCATTTGCTCCTGATGGTCGCGCTTCTTGCGTGACCGGTCAAGCCCTCTTTTCGGGCGAAAGCGGCAACGTCGTCCGCCACCTCCGCAAGCGCCTCTGCGCTGTAGAAGGCAAACTGCGTCTTTTTTACGAAGTCGTCCACCGAAAGCGGACTGGAAAACCTTGCCGTGCCGCAAGTGGGCAACGTGTGATTCATTCCGGCAAAGTAGTCGCCCAAGGCTTCGGGGCAGTTGCGTCCCAAAAAGACGCTGCCCGCGTTTTTGACTTTTTTAAGCATCTTGAAGGGGTCTTCGACGCAAAGCTCCAAGTGCTCGGGCGCGATCTCGTTGGCAACGTCGATCGCCTGCGAAAGGTCTTTTGCGACGATGATCTTGCCGTTGTTTTCCACCGATGCCCGCGCGATCTCCTCGCGCTCCATCGACAGAAGAAGTTCTTCAACGGCGCCCTGCACCTTTTTGGCAAAGGCATCGGAATCGGTGATCAAAACGGCGCTTGCGTTTTTGTCGTGCTCCGCTTGAGAAAGAAGATCCGCCGCAATGCATTTGGGATCGTTTTTGTCGTCCGCGACGACCAATATCTCGCTCGGGCCCGCGATCATATCGATGGATACCACACCGAAGACCTGCTTTTTTGCTTCCGCAACGAAGGCGTTGCCCGGTCCGACGATCTTGTCCACCTTGGGGACGCTTTGGGTGCCGTACGCCAAGGCTGCCACCGCCTGCGCGCCGCCGACCTTGTAGATCTCGTCCACGCCCGCGACCTTTGCCGCCGCCAATATGACGGGAGGCACACTGCCGTCCTTCCCCGGCGGGGTGACCATCACCACTTTAGGGCAACCCGCGATCTTGGCGGGGATGGCGTCCATCAAAACGGTGGAAGGATACGCCGCCGTACCGCCGGGAACGTACAAGCCGACCCGCTCGATGGGGCTGACGCGCTGACCCAAAACGACGTCCTTTTCCTTTTTGATCGTAAACCCTCTTCTCTTTTGCTTTTTGTGGAAGGCGCGAATGTTTGCCGCGGACTTTTCCAAAATGGCAAAGAACTCTTTGTCCACCTTGGCGATGCCCGCTTTGATTTCCTCTTCGCTGACGCGGAGAGAAGTCAAACGCACCTTGTCAAAGCGCTCCGCGTAGTCAAACAGCGCCTC
>DMCI01000043.1 GCA_003445835.1 Clostridiales bacterium | reverse complement strand
GCGGCGCGGACGGCCCGACGGCGATTTTTGTCACCAAGACGCTTGCGCCTGAAAAATTGGGCGCCATCGCCATTGCGGCGTATTCCTATATGGCGCTTATTCCCTTGATCCAACCGCCCATTATGCGCGCGCTCACTTCCAAAAAAGAGCGTATGATCAAAATGGATCAGCTTCGTACCGTTTCCAAGGCGGAGAAGATCATCTTCCCGATCGCCGTCACGATTATCACTTGTATTCTTCTCCCGAGCGTGGCGCCGCTTCTCGGCTGTTTGATGTTCGGTAACCTTTTGAAGGAATGCGGCGTGACGGATCGTTTGTCCGATACGGCGCAAAACGCGCTGATGAACATCGTTACGTTGTTCCTCGGCATTTCGGTCGGCGCGACGGCGGTTTACTCCAGCTTCCTTACCTTTGATACTTTGAAGATCGTCGGTTTGGGACTCCTTGCTTTCTGCTTCTCTACGGCGGGCGGCGTTTTGATGGGCAAGTTGATGTGCTGGATCACCAAAGGCAAGATCAATCCTCTTATCGGCGCGGCAGGTGTTTCCGCGGTGCCGATGGCGGCGCGCGTTGCGCACAACGAAGGCAAGAAGTGGAACCCCGACAACTACCTTTTGATGCACGCTATGGGCCCCAACGTCGCAGGCGTTATCGGTTCGGCAGTGGCGGCGGGCTTCCTCCTCGCATTGTTCTGAGAACTGGCGGGTGATACCGCTTTTGAAAAAAGATCCGCACGGCGATTTGCTCCCGCGCGGATTTTTTATTTTAGACAACGGGATCAAGTTGTGGTATAATAATGCAAAACCGTTAGGAGAAAAATATGCTAAACAGAGAAAAAGCAATATCCCGCACCAGTCTTGTGGGAATAGGCGCAAATGTGGCGCTTGCTGCGCTTAAGGCGATTTTCGGCGCGATAGCGGGGTCGGTCGCCGTCGTTATGGACGGCGTCAACAACTTGAGCGACGCTTTATCTTCCGTCGTAACGTTAGTCGGTGTAAAGCTTGCCAAGCGCAAACCCAATAATAAGCATCCTTTCGGGTACGGGAGGATCGAGTACTTCAGCGCAATCATCGTAGCGGCCATCGTTCTTGTGGCGGGTTGTACCGCGCTTATCGAAGCGATCAAAAGTTTTTTCACAAAAAGCGTACCGGAATATTCTTCTTATACCTTTGCGATCATCGCCATTGCCGTTGCGGTCAAAATCGCGCTTGGATTCTATTTTAAAAAGCAGGGGGGCAAGTATAATTCCGACGCCTTGGTTTCTTCGGGAAAGGATGCGTTGTTTGACGCCGTTCTTTCCACCTCAACCATCGTAGGCGGTATCGTTGCGGTGTTTGCGGGCGTATCCATCGACGGCGTGCTCGGCGTGATCATTTCCTTCTTTATCATAAAAGCGGGGATCGAAATGCTTATCGAGTCCGTTGATCATATCATCGGTAATCGTCCCGACAGTGAGATCTCGCGTCAAATCAAAGCGACGATCGGCACGATCGACGGCGTGCTTGGCGCTTATGACCTGGTTTTGCACAACTACGGTCCCGACCGCGCCATCGGTTCGGTTCACATCGAAGTGCCGTCTACGTTAAACGCAAACGAGATCCATCGTTTGACGCAAAAGGTGCAACGGACGGTTTACGAAGCTTTTTCGGTTTTTTTGACGGTGGGGATTTATTCTATCGACGAAGCGCGCGGCGAAGTGCGCGACCGCATTTTTGAGATCACAAAAAAACACGAAGGGGTTTTGGGGACTCACGCTTTCTTTTTGAACGATACGGAAAAATTCCTTTCTTTGGACGTTTTGGTGGATTTTTCCGTCGCTGACAGGGATGCGTTTGCGGAAGAACTCAAAAAGGAATACGCCGAAGTATTGCCGGGGTATACGTTCCAAGTCAATTTCGACGTAAATTACAGCGATTAAGCAAATCGACGAGGAGAAAATATGGAATTTAAGTACAGAACGAAAAACGTTTGCGCAGGGGAGATCTACTTCGACTTAACGGACGGCGTCGTCACCAACATCAGATTTATCGGCGGGTGCAACGGCAATTTAAAAATGATCGCCAAACTCCTTGAAGGAAAAACGGCGGAATATATCATCGAAAACTGCTCCGGCAACGTCTGCGGATGGAAAACGACTTCTTGCGCCGACCAACTGGCGCAGGCGGTAAAAGTAGCGCTTGAACAAGGAAAATCTTAAAAACTGCCTCTTCTTTGAAGAGGCTTTTTTATCGTGCGGGACGCTTCTTAAGAATTGATAGATTTTGACTATTGAAATTTGTTATTTTATATGATAAAATAATAGATAATGCGCTTTCCGTTTGGAGGTAACTATGAAAAGAGCTAAGGTCCTTGTCGCGTTTTTGCTTTTGATCACAATGATCGTGATAGGGCTTTTTGCTTGTACCGACAAAAATAAGGAACTCGGCGCGTTGACTTTTTCGGCGGATGAGGACGGCATCGCTTTTTTTTACGAAGGCGATTTTTCTTTTTACTACAGCGTAGACGGCGGTGAGGTAACCACTCTTCTTGAGGGTTTCCATTTTGATTTTTCCACCGAGATCGGCGAGCACGTCGTCAATGCCTATGCCGAGGACTCTTCCGGCAAAAAAGTTGCGGAAGGTACTTTTTCTTATACGACGGCAAACATTTCTCTTTCCGAATTGACGGTCTCCGGCAACACCGTTTCTTGGACGGCTGCCGCGGCGGCGGTTTACGTCAGGGAAGCGGGGGACTACGTTCTCACGCAGGATAGTTCCTATACCGCAACTTCGGATCAAGTTACCGTCCGCGTAAAGGCGGAAGGCGGCTTTGACGCCGAAAACGCAATTTATTACGTCGGCAATCCCGTCACCAAGTCGGTGCGCTTGTCGGCGGAAAAACTTTCTTCTCCCAAACTCAAAATCAACGATAAGACCGTAACTTGGGCAAAGGTGACCAACGCCGTCAGGTATACGGTTTCCTACGACGGAGGCAGATACGCCACCGCTACGTCCGCAACGCTTTCCGACGCGGTTGGCAGTCATACCATCTCGGTCAAAGCCGTCGGCGACGGCGAAACTTACGCCGACAGCGACCCCGCGACGTACTCGTACGAAACCAAACGCGCGGCTTTGCAAGTTTCCAAGACGGCATCCGATAGGGTGGTTCTTTCCGGTGGCTTAGACGGGTATTCCGTCTCCGCGGACGGAAGGACTTTTTCCGCAATGGACGGCTCTACTTACGTCGCAACGACAAGTTCGTCTTTCTACTTTGTCGCAAACGGCGGTTACGACAGCCGAAACAAGATCAATTACGTTGAAAGTGAAAAAGTCAAAATGGATTTCGTTCTCGCTGCGGAGCGAGAGGCCGTCGTCGAGGACGCAAGCGCGGGCGTTTCCGCATTCTGGAGCGTCAAGGAGCTTTCGAACGCAACGTGGAAAAACACCGATGCGACGATCTCCGTCGGACAAAAATTCGACGGATCGGCGGCTCTTGTTTTCAACGCAAAGAACGACAACGTTTCTTATAAATTCTCCGCCGCGTATTCTCTTGCGGACGGGTACGATCATCTTTCGTTCTATTATCGCGGTGACGGTATTTCTTCGCTCAACGTCTCTCTTACAAAAGATGGTGAAAGCTTCTCGGTCGGACGCGATCTCGGTGTGATGCCCGCTTATTGGGTAAAGGTCACTTTGCGCTTTGACGAAGATGGTTGGACGGTGGGGAATAGAGCGCTTCGCACTCTTTGGGAAAACAAAAATTCCGAAATCGAAAGCGAGCGACCCGAGGGCGTTCCTCAGCGCATTTCGGACGCGTATTCTCTTGCAGAATTGGTTTCTTATTTTGATCGGTTGAATTTTATCGTATGCGGCAACGTGCCCGGTGGCAAAGAGACTTCTTTGCTTTTGGACGACGTGACTTTCGGCTTTGACGATAGCGTGATTGGCGGTGTCGGTCAGCCGTTGTATGCGCTCGGCGACTCCTACGTTGCCATCGAAGACCTCGGCGGCGGCGTTGAAAACGAGTTGCTTCTCTTCTTGGACGGGGACGACGCCTTCAGGCTTTATTCCACGAAACTCAACGAAAACTTTACGGTAAACGGCACTTATCGTTTGTACGAAGGGGATGCGACGCTCGTTTTGGAAGATTACGACGCGGAGTTTTCTCTGACGCTTTCTTTCCTTGAAAACGGCAGTAGCGCCGTCGTTACTTCCGCCGCGGGGGAACACTTTGCCCACTTCACACAAGGCACCGTCTTTGAAAAGGCGGCGGGACTTAATTGCAATTTTGAAGGCGAAAACGCCGCAAACGGTTGGTCTGCTTATACCTATCAGACGGAAGCGGGCGAATGGGCGCCGCTTTCCGCTTCTCCGCTTGACGGATTCGTTAAGGATGGGGAGAGCGTCTTGCGTCTTTCCACGGGGAAAGATCTTACCAACAAGGTCGTCTTTAATGAAACGGGGGAGAAGCTTGGGCTTGCCAACTATTTCTCGATCGCCTTTGGCAACTGTGACGAAGGCGCGGACGAGATCCTCGTAAAATTCATCGCCGTGGATATTTACGGCGCGGTCTATTATCTTAAGGGCACCGAAAACGCCTATTGGACTTGCGAGGCGGGTAGCGGGTTCGTTACGTTTGAACATACTTTGCCCGAAGGTATCTTCCTGCGTTCTCTCGTTGTCGTCGCGGAGTATCGCGGCGTCGACTCGGTTTCACATTTGTATTTTGACGATTTGAGGGCGGAGTATCACGCCGATCCGTCTTTGTTCTCCGATTACGCCGCTCCCGAGATCCAAAAGAGCGAGTACGCGCTCACGTTTACGCATACGGAGCGTTCGCGCATTGAATATTCGGTCAACTGGTCGGAAACGTGGACGGAAGGGGAAACTTATTCCATTCCCACAGACGCGGGCTCGTATACCATTCGCGTCCGTGCGGTCATTGAAGCCAACGGCGCCGTTTCGCAGATCGCTACGTACAACTTTACGGTGGAAAAGGTCACCGTTTCCGCCATCACCGTCACGATCGGTGAAAACGATCAGACGGCAAGTTGGACGACCAACGGTATTTGTTCCGTTCGCGTGGATGAAAAGGGCGCGGACGGCTACGTGGAAGGGGAATACCGCTTCTACGATCAACGCAGTTATACCACCGATAAAAACGTCGTCTTGAACGTGCGCGCTACGGGGTATTTTGACGAAGATACCGATAAGTATTACGTCGGTTCGACGGAGATATCCAAAAAGATCATAGTGGACGCCGTCCTTTCCGAACCGACCGTTATCCCGACCGAGGATGGCATCACTTGGACGGAAGTTGCGGACGCAAACGCTTACGCCGTCTCCGTCAACGGCGGAGACGAAGTGATCCGTGAGGATCGACTCCTTGCCTTTGCCATCTACGAAGGTACTTATACCGTGCGCGTCAAAGCCGTTTATTTGCAAGACGGCGAAGTTGCCAAGTACGGTAATTTCAGCAATGCTTACACTTATTCGGTAAGGAACGTTTCGCTTTCTCAGCCCGTCGTCCGTGACGACACTGCCACTTGGGTCGCCGACGCGTACAAAGTCTATCTCAGTGACAACAACGGCGAATACGTTGAAAACGAAGAGGGAAGCTTTACGCCGGATACGATCGGCGGACACAGGTTTTTCGTAAAGGCGGTCGCAGGTTTCGATCTTACGCAAAACGTTTACTATTATACCGAAAACGACGTGATCAAGGGCGGAGAGATCACGGTGGAAAATCTTTTGACGCCCACCTTGCTTCTTAACGCCGCCAAAAACGGTTTGTATTGGGCGTATCTGAACGACGAAGACGAGATCGTCCATTACGTTGCGGACATGAGAAGCGTTTATCCGTTCTTGTCCTACGCCGTCTCCGTCAACGGCGGCGAGTGGACGCAAACTACGGGCGACGTCTACCTCTTCCCGTCGGTGGCGGGGGAATATACCGTCCGTGTGATGGCAAAAGGCAACGGTAAAAACGTCCGCGACAGCGAGGCTTCGGAAGCCTACTCCTTTGAAGTAAAAGTGATTTCCCTGACCGACATCGCCGTCGTGAAAGGGGAAAGCGAAAGCACCGCAAGTTACGATTTCGTTGCGTTCAAGGCGGAAAGAAAGATCAACAGCAACGGCGACTTCTTCCCGACGACGGAAAAGAGCTTTACCGTCACCGTTACCACGACCATCACAATCCGCGTCAGCGGCGGTTGGGATGCAACGAACCGCGTTTATTATGCGGGTGACCCCATCGAAAAGACCAAAAAGATCGTCAAGCCCGAAAAACTTGCCAAGCCCGAGATCAGGTACGATTCCACCGGGGTCTCTTGGAACAACGTACCCCACGCGACAGGGTACCGCATCGTCGTCAACGGCGAGACGGAAAGCGTGATCAAGTCGTTGAGTTACGCGTACAGCACCGCTTTTGGCGATTACGACGTGGAGATCGTTGCGGTCAATGAGAACGATACCGAACAGTATCCCGACAGCGACGCCGCGACCATCACCTATCACGTCAGCGCGGTCGCGTTGAGTGATCCTTCTTTCGTCGGCGCGACGGTCAGTTGGGATTACAACGGTCTGCTTTATATGTACATCGGCGACGCGACGCCTACCGCCGGCGATTGGACTGCGTATTCCGGCAACGAATACGTTAACGAAAGCGGCAACCAAGCCACGATCTGGTTGGAATCCAGGGCGGGGTATCGCTCCGAGAACGACGAAGTATTCATCTACCGCGGCGCAAGCGTGCGCAAAAGTCAGATCGTCAAAAACTTCTCTTTGACGGCGCCCGTCCTTACCAAATCGGGCAATACGCTCAGTTGGCCCCTTAACGCCAACGCAACTTGCTATAAGTATAAGTTGCTGTCGATCAACGCGCCCGCCGAGGATGTCGCCGCCGCGGAAGCGGACCTCAGCGATTGGGAGACCTTTGACGCGGGCGTGCATATATACACCTTTAACAAAGAAACGGACAACGACAAACTGCTGCTTTTGAAGGCGATCGGCAACGGCAACAACATTACGGACAGCCCCGCTACGGTCTGCGGTATGCGCGCTATCTATCTTACCGTGGACGACTCGCATCGCTTGGACGGCTATATCACTTGGCAAAAGAGCGGTATCTTGAAGAAGCAGGAAGTCGTCGATCAAGAGTACGGAGATTACAAAGTGATCCACGAAAGCGAGTGCCGTCCCGATAAAACGATGACGGTTAACTTGCGCTGTTCCGCCGGGTACGACGAAACTGACAACGTGTGGTACTTCGGCGATACATTTAACGGAGAGTTCAAAGAAGATATCCTTTGCGAAAACATCCATATTGTCGTGGCGATCAAACTTGCCGTTCCTTCCGTTGAGATGCGTGAAAACTGCGTTTATCTCGGCGCGGTGCAATACGCCGACGCGTACAAGATCCAAGTCAACGGTGGGGCGGTGACGGTAGACGCCAACAGGACGCCTGCCTTTGAAAGCGTCACCGGCGATTACGTCTTGACCATCCGCGCCTGCAATACCGTCGATCCCGTGCAATATCCGGACAGCGATCCCGTGGAATTCACCTATTCCGTCAAAACGGTCGCGGTGGGCGCCATCACCGACGATAACGGCGTCGCGCGCTTCAGCGCAACGGGTCTTTTGTACTTCAAGGAAGGGGAAGGGGAGCCTGAGCCCTTTAAAGAGCCCGGCGCAACCTCTTACGCTCCTGCGGCTACGACGTACGTCACCATTGAGGCTCGTCCGGGGACCGACGTCGTCAACAAAACCGTCTATATCGGCGAAAGCAAAGCCACCGAACCGACTTTGATCGTCGTGCCGGAACCGCTAGATACCCCCGTCCTCTCCGAAGGGGTGGATCAGATCAATATCAGCCGAGTTGACAACGCAACGGGGTATATGGTAAAGGTGGATAACGGCGAATGGACGCAACAGTCTTCCCTTACTGTAACTTATCCGACTTCCGTCGGCGAACACACCGTTTATGTTAAGGCGGTCGCTACCGACGCCAAACAATATCCCGCAAGCGAAGCGGCGCAGGTTACCTTTACGACGCAAGCCGTTACGTTGACAAACTGGTCGCTCAGCGGCGCGACCTTCTCCTGGAACGCCGAAGCTTACGACGTCAAAGTCAGCATCAAAAACACTTCGAACTTTACTTCCGTCGGTAGCAATTCTTATACCGTTACGGAAGAGGGTACCATAAGAGTTTACGTAAGAGCGTACGCCGGTTTCGTTTCCTCTTCGCGCATTTACTACGCTTGCGACGGCAGTT
>DMCI01000150.1 GCA_003445835.1 Clostridiales bacterium | reverse complement strand
AAGACCACCGCGGACGCCCTTCCCTGCTTCGTAAAGGAAGAAAACCGTCAACTGTTTGAAAAGTACGGCGTCTTTACCGAGGCGGAGATCTTCTCCCGCTATCAGATCATGCTGGAGAGCTACGCCACCACCGTGGATATCGAAGCGCTTACCATCATCGATATGGTAAAACGCAACATTCTGCCCGCCGCGGAAGCGTATCAAAACGAACTTTGCGACATCGTCTTAAAGAAAAGAGAGATCCTCGGGGAAAGCAGCGCCGACACGGAAAAAGCCGTTTTGGAAAAGATCTCCTCCCTCTCCAAAAACCTCACCGGTCTTTTGGGCGATCTGGAAAAGAAGGTAGCCTATTCCAAGGGCTTAGCGGGGCTTCCGCAAGCGATCTACTGCAAGGAAGAGATCTTGACCACCATGTCGGAAATGCGCGAGGTTATCGACTCTTTGGAAACCATCGTGGACGCGGCGTTCTGGCGCTTCCCGACGTACAACGACCTGCTTTACAGCGTTAATTAACGAGGGCGAATAGCGGCACGTATATTTCGCTAACTATTTCATCAAAGGGCAGTTACGTACAAAGAGTACGCGCCTGCCCTTTTCTTCAAAGAGCGCTCATCTCCGCACCGCTCTTCACCCTCGTTCGTATGAAACTGTTTCTTATCAATCTCGTTTGATCGTCGAAAGTAAAAACGTAAAAAATCGGTTTTTCAAAAAAAAGAGCGTGGAGAGTGATGCTTGGACGAGGCGCAACGAAAAAGAGCCGCAGGCGCGTACTCTTTGTACGTAACTGCGGCTCTTTGAGTTGGAACAAAGTATAGCGTTCTATACGCGCTCGCTTACTTCTCGAAGAACAAGGGCAAATATTGCAAATAGATCACGTCGTCACGCTTGGCGGCGTCACCCTCCGCAAGCACGAACGCCTTGCCCACCACATTGCCTTCCGCATGGGAAAGCAGCTGCTCCAATGCGTAAAGAGATTCCCCCGTGGAGACCACGTCGTCCACGATGAGGACTTTTTTGCCCTTCAAGCTGTCAAGCTCACTCTTGTCAAGATAAAGCTCCTGCATCTTGGCGGTGGTGATGGACTTCACGTACACTTTGACCGGCGTTTGCATATACAGCTTTGCGCCCTTTCTTGCCACCAAATAGGTCTTGCCGCTTTGGCGAGCCATCTCGTAAGCAAGGGGGATGCCCTTGGACTCCGCCGTCAGAATCACGTCAAAATCGGGGCTCTTTTCAAGAAGAGCGGTCGCCGCCTTGACCGTAAGCTCCACGTCGGAAAACATCACGAACGCGCCGATATAAAGGTTGTCGCCCGCTTTGCAGATGGGAAGATCACGCTTTAACCCGGCGATCTCGATCGTATAAAACTTATCCATATTATTCCTCCGTCAATTCCAAAACGCAAACGTCTTTTAAGTTGCGATATTTTCCGTCGTAGTCCAAGCCGTAGCCGACCACAAATTCATCCGGGATCTCAAACCCGACGTACTCCCCTTTGAAGTCCACTTTGCGACGGCTGGGCTTATCCAAAATGGTGCACACTTTGATCGAAGCGGGATTGCGTTGTTCCAAGACTCTCTTTAAGAAAGAGAGGGTGCAACCGCTGTCGATGATGTCTTCCACGATGATGACGTCTTGCCCGACGATGGGATGATTGACGTCTTTTAAGATTTTAACCTCGCCGCTGGAGACCGTGCCGCTGCCGTAACTGGAGACAGACATAAACTCAAAGCGCACGTCCAAGTCCAATTCACGCGCCAAATCCGCAAAGAAAACGGACGCGCCGCTCAAAATGCAGATCAAAGTGACGGTCTTCCCTTTGTAATCCTCGGAAATCTTGACGGCAAGCTCTTTTACGCGGTTTTTTATCTCCGCTTCGGAGATCAAAACCTTCTTAATCTTTTGCATACGACACCTCCGCGAGATGATACTACTATCATAGCCTCGCGCGCGCAAAAAGTCAATCGAATAAAGGCTTTATATAAAAACGGCGGTCAAACGCTCAAAACGACACAAATATATGATAGAATGATTTACGAAATAGTCAAAATTTTAGGAATTCTTATACAACCGTAACAACAGTATAACTACTTTTACGTTTTTTTGCGTGCAAAGTTGCTTTATATGTGCTATAATATACGCGAGGTGATACTATGAAACTAGGTGAAGCTATTGAACAAATCTTAGTTGAAAGCGGTCTTTCGATATCCGGTTTTTCCAGAAAAGTCGGGTATTCTCGTCAGTACATCTACGAGCTTTTGAAGAGCAAAGAAACCGGCTTCAATCGCAAGATCCAACTCGATACGTTAAAGAAGATCTGCGACGCCACCGGCTACAGCTTGGAAAAGCTTTTGGCGGATATCGACTATATCCCCAAGCCCAAGCTGGACATCGCTCCGAACACCATCGTCGTCGTCAACAAAGGTGGAGAGAAGGTCTACTACTCTCTCGACGAACACGACGCGGCTTTGATCGACCAGCTCGCCAAGACGCTTTCCAGAGACAGGTCAAGAGAGTAATCAATTAAAAACAGATTCCTCTTTTTACTTTTAGGTTTTTGCTAAAATAAGGTACTTTTAGGGATAATTGTACCTTATTTTGTTTTTTCTCTCGCCGTTTCTCCCTGCGACAAATACGAAGCTCTCCCCCCCTTTCGCTTATTGACAAAACAAGGTATATAATAGTATAATCTATAGTAACCTGATTTTTTAAAAAGGAGAGGAATATCATGGGTATCAACAAATGCAAAGCTTTCTGCAGGATCTATCAAAAGTTTATGTACGTCGGTCTGTCTTTGATGCCGTGGCGTGAGCCGGAACTCATCACCGGCGCCGGCTGTTTGAAGGACGTTGCCGCCAAACTTACCGAGCTTGGGCTCAAGCATCCTTTGATCGTGACGGATGGTTTTCTCAACAGTATCCGCATCTACGCGCCCTTGACCGATGAGATGGATCGCGTGGGCATCCCCTACTCCATCTACGGCGAAGCGGTGCCCAATCCCACCGTACACAACATCGCGGCGGCGTACAAGCTTTATACCGACGAAGGTTGCGACTGCTTGATCGCCATCGGCGGCGGTTCCTCGATGGACTGCGCCAAAGGCTGCGGCGCGCAGGTTGCCAACCCCCATCGCACTCTTGCGCAAATGAAGGGACTGTTGAAGGTTAGGAGAAACATCCCCACCCTGTTTGCCGTCCCCACGACGGCGGGCACCGGCAGCGAAGTCACCGTGACGGCGGTCATCACCAACCCCGAAGCACGCGACAAGTACCTGATGAACGACCTGCATTTGATCCCGCATTACGCGGTTTTGGACCCCACTCTTACCTATGACCTGCCCAAGCCCGTCACCTCTACGACGGGTATGGACACCTTGACCCACGCGGTCGAAGCGTATATCGGCAGCGCAAACACCCGCCGCACCAAAGAGAACGCTCGCATTGCGGTCAAACTTGTGTTTGAGAATCTTCTCACCGCCTATGAAGACGGTCACAACGAAGTCGCTCGCTTGAATATGCAAAACGCCTCTTATCGCGCAGGTCTTGCATTCACCCGCGCTTACGTGGGCACGGTACATGCCTTGGCGCACGCACTCGGCGGCTTCTACGGCATCCCGCACGGTCTTGCAAACTCCGTGTTGCTTCCCGTCGTCCTCCGCTCCTACGGCAAGACGGCGCACAAAAAGCTTGCGGAACTTGCCGACCTGGTAGGCATCAAGGGCGCGAGCGTCGCGGAAAAGGCAAACGCATTTATCGACGCGATCGACGAACTCAACAGAAAGATGGACATCCCCGAGAAGATCGGCGGCAAGTGGCAGATCCTTGACGAGGACCTCCCTGCCCTTGCAAAGCACGCCTTTGACGAGACCAACCCGCTCTACCCCGTGCCGAGGATCCTTTCCGAGCAAGAGATGATCGATTTGTACAAGTCCATTAGAGAATAGTAAAAAAGGTAGCCGCACGGCTACCTTTTGTTAAATTCGCCTAATGGCGAGTGAAGTAATTTCATTGTGAAGTTTGTCGTTCGACAAGTGAAGTTTGCACCTTTGGTGCAAATTGAGGAGATCAAATGAAGAATTCCGTTTTGCGCACGAAAACAAAATCGTTTGCGCTACGAATAATTACCATTTGTGATAATATCGATCCCCACAAAGGTCGTGACGTTCTTATCAAACAGATCATTCGAAGCGCGACTTCGATCGGGGCGAATCTACATGAAGCAAATTATGCCGTAAGCAAATCCGATTTCATCAACAAATTGCACATCGCATTAAAAGAATGCGGCGAAACAGAATATTGGATCGAAATGCTTTTGGGAACAAACTCGATCGACGAAACTTTATCAAAAGAACTCTTACAAGAGTGCGGAACGATCCGTCGTATGCTTGTCAAATCAATCACGACCGCAAAAACAAATGATGCGGACTGATTTTTATCCGCAACTGCTCACAAAGTGAGCAACTTCACTTTGCTGTCACAGAGAGAAAAACTTCACTATGAGCGCAGCGAATAACTTCACTGCGAAGCAACTTCACCTCAAAGGAGAACCCATGAACCACAAAGAAAACGCTGTTTCCTACTTCAAGCAAGGCTACAACTGCGCGCAATCCATCGTGATGGCGTTTGCGGACGTAACGGGGCTGGACGTAAAGCAAAGCGCCCGTTTGGCTTCCTCTTTTGGCGGAGGACTTGGCAGACTGCGGGAAGTTTGCGGCGCGGTCAGCGGTATAGCTACCGTCATAGGCATCCTTTACGGCTATGACGATCCCAATGCGCCGGGCGCCGTTCAAGAGCATTACGCCCGCGTGCAGGAAGTTGCGGGCAAGTTTAAGGAACTCAACGGCTCCATCGTCTGCCGCGAGTTACTGGGCGGGAACCCTTCTACGGGTGGCGCGCCCGAGCCGCGTACGGCGGAATACTACAAAAAGCGTCCCTGCGCGGAACTTGTGGGCATTGCCGCCGAGATCCTTGACGACTTCATCACCCGCCACCCCATCTAAACAAACGAAAAAGAAAGAGCCGACGCATCACGCGTCGGCTCTCTTTTTTTTGCTCAGTTGAGCGCGCTGTCAAAGCGCGCTCTTTTGATCATTTTACGTAAGCGGGAATGTAGAGATACATATTGGCAGAGCTCTCGTAGTGAGCAACGAAAGCCTGTCCACCCGCCTGAAGCGCACCCGGCAAACCATTACTTTGCAAAGAGCCTCCTATCAGTTCGTACTCATCGGGATAACTGTTGCCGTTTGCATCGGTGGTCGGATCATAGTAGAAGACCAAACCTTGGTGAGTATCAATGACCGTTGCGTCAAGCATAACGTGCCCATCTTTGTCGTAAGACCAAGTGCCGTCACACGGATTCACAAGGATGGCAAAGTTCATCTTATTGA
>DMCI01000145.1 GCA_003445835.1 Clostridiales bacterium | reverse complement strand
GCGCTTTTTGAAAACGATCCGATCGTCGTAGCAACGCCAAAAAAAACGACCCTGTTTTTAGGGACTCTTTAGGGACGAAACAAAAACCCGCCGCGAAAATCGCGGCGGATCCAACCCGTTTTACTCTTGAGTTTCTTCCTGCTTTTTCTCCTTTTTGGGAAGCCTGCCGTAGACGATCTCTTTCGTCTCGGGGATCACGCCTTTCAGCATCAATTGCATATAAGCGACCAATTGCGCCAAGATCTTCTTCGCGCTGCGGTTTTTCAATGCAAGATGCCAACAATGGTAGTCCAGCGGTTTTGTGGAAAAATACGAAACGTACGGGATATTTCTCTTTTTGAGTTCCGCGATCAAGCGTTCCGCCTGCCCCGCGCAAAAAATGTCGTATTTCGTGTGACCGATAAAGCAAGGCGGGAAGTCGTCTTTGATCCAATCAAGAAGATTTAAGTACCGCAGGTACGGATAGGATTCCAGCTCTTCCTTATTGCGTACGTTGATGCCCAAAACCTTGTTTCCGAGCCCTCTTGCGATATCCAAAATGGAAGCGGAAGTAACGGCGGTAATCACGTCGTACGGGCCGCAGAACAACAGCGCGGCTTTAAACTTCAGGGTAGCTTTTTCACATCCGAGAGCCTCGCGCATCTCGTCATTTTGCATGATGGTGATCGCGTGCGCGGCGATCTGCGCGCCGGCGCTGTCGCCCATTATGTAAAGATTGGAAAGGTCAATATTGAGTTCATCGGCGTGAGCCTCGATCCAAGCAAGCGCCTTCAGACTGTCCTGCGTAAATTGCGGAAATTTTTTCGTCTCGCATTTGTGATAGTTGACGTTGATCACGCAAATGTCGAGTTTGTCTACCAAGTAACACGCGATACCGTAGCGGTATTCTTTGTCGCCCGCCATATAGCCGCCGCCGTGGAAGTTGATGATGGTGGGAAGCTTAAATCCGATCTTGTTCTCGTGACGATACGTGTCGATCGCGCAAGAATTCGGGGACGTTTCATCATAAACGATATCTTTCTTTATGTCGATACCCGAAAATTTGTGCTTATTTTGAGCACGATTGAACAAAACGTCAATGGATTTGAACAACGCACGCTGAAATGAAGACATATCCTACCTCCTCAACAGTAACTATACGACGATTGCAAAAGATCCGCCACAGGGCTTACTCTGCCGAACGAATATACTCCACGGCGTCTCCGAGCGTTTTGACGGTAAGAGCCACGTCGTCGGGGATCGTCAAACCGAACTCGTCTTCAAACGCCATGATCAGTTCTACAAGGTCAAGAGAATCGGCGTGAAGATCCTTGACAAGATCCGTTTCCAAAGAAAGCTTGGACTTATCCACGTCAAATTGCTCGCTGATGATACCGAAAACTTTTTCTTCGATCATACTTCGCTCCTTAAAACACTTTCAAGCTGATATCGCCCTTTCCCACGACGCCGATGATATAATCACCGTAATCCAAGTGACGGACGTCCACCGTTTTCTGTTTCAAAACGGCGAGGTTGATCCCCGTACCGTTGTACTTGCCCATCGCTTCTTTTGCCGTCCAAAGGCGGTAAAAATCGTACAAGCTCTCGGGCACTTCGCTGTCGTCGAAAAGACGGGAAAGCCGCGTAATGTTCCTCGGCGCGGTAACGTTTTCGATATCCACCCCTACTTCGTGGTCGGAAATGGCGGCTACCGAAACCTCCCCTTTGTGTGAGAAAGAAATAAAATACGGAGAATCGGGAATGTAGGGTTTGCCCTGCTCGTTCCTTTCCACCTTCTCCACCCCGACGGAGCGAAGCGCTTGGTCAAAATCCGACTTATCCGCAAAAACGACGAGGATCTGATCCTGAAGTGTGTTTTGTTCCGTTGCGCTCATTCTTCGCTGCCTCCTTCGGAAGTTTCCTTCTTTTCTTCGTCGTCCTTTACTTGCGCCTTCTTGATATGTAACAAGCGTTCGTTGGCGGTGGGAACGAAACGGAAGTTTTCACCGTGCCATTCAAAAGCAAGACTGCCCGTCTTACCGTTTCTGAACTTGGCGACGATGAGTTCGACCAAAGTGTTGTCGGGATCCTGGTTCTTTTCCTTGTACAGGAAGGAAACGATATCCGCGTCTTGCTCGATGGAACCGCTGTCCCTAAGATCGTGGAGTTGCGGTTTTTCGCTCTTCATTTCGGCATTTCTGGAAAGCTGCGAAAGCACGATGACGGGGACGTTGATCTCTTTGGCAAGAAGCTTCATACTACGGCTGATCTCCGCAACTTCCTGCTGACGGCTCTCCTTGCCGGGACAACTCATAAGCTGCATATAGTCGATGATGATGAGGTCGATGTTGCAATTCTTTTCGATCATAAAGCGGCGGCTCTTCGCAAGGATGTCGCCCGGAGTCTGCATCGCGGTCTGATCGATGTAAATGTGGCTCTTCCAAAGAGCTTGACGCGCCTTGTTGAGTTTGACAAAGCCCTGCATATCAAGGTTGCTTCTTGAAATATCGTCGTTGTTGATGCCCGCCAAAGAGCAAAGCATACGCTGAACGAGCTGTCCGTTTGCCATTTCAAGCGTGAAGATCAAAATGTTCTTTTCCGGCTCGCGCTGAGCGACGTTGGTGGCAATGTTCAAGGCAAACGCCGTTTTACCCACGCCCGGGCGCGCCGCGATGATCACGAGGTCGGAACGTTGCAAGCCGTGCAAAATATGATCCAGGTTGGAAAAGCCCGTCATAAGTCCCAAAGAGGAGTCGGGGTTGGCGTGGTGTTCCTCGATCTTGTGGATGACTTCGTCCGCCACTTCGCCCGCGCTGACCAAAGAGGACTGTCCCATCGACTGAGTCACTTCCAAAATACGTTGTTGGGCGTAGGTCAAGCTTTCTTCCCCGTTTTCTGAGGTATAGACGTCCTCCGAAATATCTTTGCTTGCTTCAAGGAGTTTGCGAAGAAGTCCGTCCCTCTTCAAAATATCGACGTAGTATTTGCAACCCGCCGCGCTGGGGATGGACGCCGCGATCCCGCTGACGTAAGGCACGTCGCCCGCGTCGGCAAGGGTGCCGTTCAAACGCATCTGATCCGCCACGCTGACGATATCGATCGGGTGACTTGCGGCAAACAAATTGCGCATCGCCTCGAAAACCGCCTTATTGGGCGCCGAGGAAAAATCGTCGGGAGAAAGGCGCGAAATATGCTCGGTAACCGCTTTCGGATCGATCAAAAATGCGCCGAGAACGCTTTTTTCCGCCTCCAGGTTTGCCGGATAAGTGCGTACGTTTTTCTTATTCTTTTCTCTTGCCATAGTTGCTCCTTGGAACTATTCTTTGGGGAAAACGTCCCCGTCTTCCGTCCCTGCGACGATCTCTTCCGTGGCGCGGAAGTTTGCGTTTTTCTTCTTGTTAATAATTATTATAGCAAAAATGACGGCCAAACTCAATACGAAAACCAAAATAATAATCGAAATCACAAGGACGCCGTTCAGCGTGTAATTGGTAATTTTGATATCGGACGGTTTGCCGTACTCGATCTTCCAGGTATGCCAATAGATTCCGTCTTGCTTTTTCACTTCGCCGTTTGACTTCACGGTCTTGTAAGCCGTGCCGTAGGTGTAGTAAAAATCGCAATCCATCGGGAAGTTTTTGAATTCCTCTTCCGCCAAACTGCGAACGTAAGCGACGTTTTTCTCCGAAAGATAAGACTCTTTTTCAACGTCGTAGCGTTCGACGAAACCTTTCTTCGTGGGCTCGGAAGGCTCGTTTCCCTCCCGTCCCGTATAACCGTAAGCAACGTAATAATCAGTCAAGTACGGAAAATCCAAATACAAGCAGACTTCCCCGTCCGACGAGGCGTCTATCGTCGCATACTTTTCAAGCTCTTGATCCGAAACGTATTGATTCATCATACGGATCGCCTGCTCTTTGACTGCCTCAGCATCGGCGGCGTCTTTGTCGTAAAGGAACAAAAACTCACGATGCACGCCGCCGCCGTCGTCGATATACTCCGTGTAGGAAAAACTTTCGCCGCACCCGAAACACAAAAGAGCGACCAGTCCCAACAACAATACGATGGCAACGACTTTCAACGTCTTCATACGCGATCCAGTTCCTCCGTCATTTCCGCAAAGAGAGCGAGCGCTTTGTCAAAAGGCTCTTGGGTGGTAAGATCCACCCCCGCTTCACGCAAGATGTCAAGGGGCGGTTTGCTGCCGCCGAGAGAGAGGAACTTCATATATCCTTCAAGCGCCCCCTTCTTTCCTTCAAAGATGTCCTTGGAGATCGCCGCCGCTGACACAATACCGGTCGCGTACTTATACACGTAGAAAGAAGAGTAAAAATGCGGGATCCTCGCCCACTCGTACGAGATCAACTCGTCGGTAGGTTCCGCACCGTAATACTTTTTGTTGAGATCGGCGTAAACGGCGCAAAGTTCGGATGGAGTGACCGTGCCGTCCTTTTCCACCTTTTCGTGCGCCTTAAGTTCAAACTCCGCAAACATCGTCTGACGGAAGAAGGTGGTGCGGAACATATCCGCCAAATAGGAAAGCAGGTACTTTCTGTCCGTTTTGCCTTCCTTGAGCAAATAACGGTAAAGGAGCATTTCGTTGACGGTGGACGCGATCTCCGCCACGAAGATCTCGTACCCCGCCTTGGGATAAGGCTGCGCGGCGTCCGATTTATAGGAGTGCATCGCGTGCCCGAGCTCGTGCGCGATAGTAAACACGTCGTGCGTGGTGGGCTTGTAATTCAAAAGCACGTAAGGATGCGAAGTATACGTCCCCCAGGAATAAGCGCCGCTGCGCTTGTTTTCCGTTTCGTAAACGTCGATCCAACCGCCGTCCCTCGCCTCTTTCAAAAGAGCAACGTAATCATCGCCCAAACAGGACAAAGCGCGGATCACCAAATCGTACGCTTCTTCGTAAGAAAGCTTGAGATCCGCCCCTTCCACGACGGGCACGTGTAAGTCGTACATCGTCAAGCGGGAAACGCCAAGCATCCTTTTGCGCGTCTTCAAATACTTTTTAAGATACGGGATGCCCTTGTTGACGCTTTCCAAAAGGTTTTGATAAGCCCTGACGTCCACGTTTTCCCCGTCCATGCACATTTCAAGCGCGCTGTTATAACCGTGGAAGTAGGAGTAAAACTCGTCCTTTTTGAGGTTGCCGAGGTAAAGAGCGCCCACCGTGTTGATCATATCTTTGTACGCGCCGAACATGCTCTTATAGGCGTTTTTACGGACGGAGCGATCCTTGCTCATCATCAATTCCCCATAAACGCCGTGCGTCAAGGCGACCTTCTTTCCCTCTTCGTTTTTGACGGGCTTGAATTTTACGTCCGCGTTGTCAAACATCGTAAAAGCGTTATGATAACCGCTTGCCAGTTCCGCCGCGCGAGCGAGGATCTTTTCTTCCTTATCCGAAAGGTATCTTTTGCGATTGCGCGCCAATTCGGTAAGAGCGTAAGAGTAATCTTTGAAGGCCTCTTCGCGGGAGAGCGCCAAAAGCTCTTCCTCGGTGTACGACGCGATGATCTCGGGATTGATGAAGCTTGCGGAAGCGGAGATCTCCGCCGCCAAATTGTTTGCCCTGCCCACCATACTTTGCGAGGATGCGAGAGCAGTGTTTTCGTCTTGCTTCATTTTGGCGTAAACGTACAAGTTTTCAATACGCAAAGAAAGATCGCTCTCCTCCTTCAAACAGGCAAGGAGAGAATCTCTGTTTTTCAAAGTGCCGACGTATTTTGCGAGGGCGTTTTTGTTTTGGGACAAAAAGCGGAAAGAGTTTTCCCACTCCTCCGCACGCATTACGCTGTCCAAATTCCATTTGTACTGATCTTTGACTTCGGATCTTTTCATTTTGACTCCTAATCGTCTAATTTTTGATCGCCAAGCGCGATAACGTTCTTTTTACGCAACAGTTCGCTGACAAGGAAGCTGACCGCCGCCGGGATCACGAATAAACAAAGGATCACGCCGAGTGCGATCTTCCAGCCGGGAAGCCCCGCACCCTGCGACGCTTCAATGGCGCCGAACACGCCCACCAAACCGCTGGTACCCATGCCGCCGCCCGCCGCGTTACAACGAAGGTCAAGCAAAACGGCGACCAGCCCCGCCACCGCGCTTGCCGCGATCTCGGGGATCATGATCACCGGTTTTTTCATAATATTCGGGATCTGAAGCATACTCGTTCCCAACCCTTGTGAGATAAGACCGCCCACGCCGTTTTCACGGAAGGAAGCCACGGCAAAGCCGATCATATGAGCAGCGCACCCCGCGACGGCGGCGCCACCCGCAATGGACAATGCGTCCACATATTCGGTGGAAACGGCAGCCGTGATGGCGATCCAGATGGCGGCGGAAGAGGTTGGCATCGTCAAAAGCACGCCCATCACCACCGCGACGAACACGCCGACGATGATCTTGACCGCAACACCCGCCTCTATGGCAAGAGCGATGCCCGTACCGAGAAGGTCGATCAGTTTAATGAACGGCCACGCAAGGAAGATGCCGCCGAGGACGAGGAGCATCATTCCGAGCGGAACGAGCACGATGTCCAGTTTGGTCTTTCCTGCGTAAAGCAAAGCGATCTCCACCGTAAAAAGCGCAAGCACGTAAGCGCCGATCGGATTGCCCGGAGCGCCCAACGCAAAGGCGAACGTCGCGCCCTTGGTAAGCACGTCCACAAGAGGAGAAGCAAATGCGCCCACCATACCGGTGACCGCCGCCGTAAAGACGACGAGGGGCTTTGCACCCAGTTTATTGGCGATACCCACGCCGATGCCCGCACCCATCAGGGATTTTGCGATCTTGGAAATCACGAGAAGCGTCGCGGCAAAGGAATTGTCGCCGCACCAAGACGCGATCTGCGCCAGGATCGTACCGGCGATCAAAGTACAGAACAAACCTTGCGCCATCCCCGAAAAGGCGTCAATGAACCACCTTTTCGCCAAGGACTTTGCTTTTAAACGAACGCGGTCTTTCTTTGAAAGAGCCGCTTCCTCCGCGGTATTTTCGACAAGCACTTCGTTTTCCATTCTATGTTCCTCCATAAAAACGACGGCGGTAAACAGTCTTCCCGCCGTTCCCCTTTTTGTTTTTACTTCTTACGACCGCCCAGCTTATTTTTGACGCAAGCTTCGTACAACAGCACCGTCCCCGCCACGCCGACGTTCAACGAGTCGCACTCACCCAGCATCGGGATGGCGACGAGGTCGACCGCCTTGTCGTACCAAACGCGACTGATGCCGTAGCGTTCGCTGCCCATCACGAAGGCGACGCGCTTGCCAAACGGCAGTTCGTAATACATCTTTTCCGCGCGGCTGTCCGCCAAGTATACGGTGAACTTTTTGCTTTGCAAATAATCGAAGCAATCGTCCACGCTTTCAAACTCCACGATCGGCACGTGAAACGCCGCGCCCATCGTACTGTGGATAAATTTGGGATGAGTCAAACGGGCTTTGCGGTTGACGATAAACACCGCGTCCGCGCCCGCGCCGTCCGCAACGCGCACCAAGGTACCCATATTCCCGGGGATCTCCACCCCGTCCAAGATCAAAACGACCGCTTTGTCGTCAAAGACGAGGTCGGAAAGAGCCCACTCCTTCATACGGCAAATGGCGATCACCCCGTCGGGCTTATCCTTTTCCGCAATCTTTTGAAAAACCTTGGCGCTGACGGTATAGGCATTGCCTGCGACAGGAAGCATCCGCTCGATGAGGTTTACGCATTCCAAAGTATAGACGCATTCCGGCGCGATCAACAGGCTTTCCACTTCGATACCGTCCTTTAAGGCAAGAGAAGCAAGCCAAAACCCTTCCGCAACGAAAAGTTTGCGCGGATTGGGCTTGGAATTTTGCTGGATGCTTTTTACCGTTTTTACGACGGCGTGTCCTTCCCCGACGTTAAGCAAACGCAAAGGGGAAAGCACCTTATCCAATCTCTCGCTGACGGCAGACATATTACTTTACGATGAAATTAACGATCTTGCCGGGGACGTAAATGACCTTGACGATCGTTTTGCCCTCAAAGTACCCTTTGAGATCTCCGCCGAGTACCAAGGCTTGCACTTCCTCGCTCGTAGCCGTACGAGCAACCTTGACGACCCCCTTCAGTTTGCCGAGGATCTGCACCGGAATGGATACTTCATCCTCGACGAGGTGATTCTCGTCGTATTCCGGCCAAGTGCTTTCCGCGATCAAGACGGTGTTGCCGATCATCTCGTTGATCTCCTCGGTGACGTGCGGCGCCACGGGATAGAGAAGTTTCAACAAGGTTTCGAGTTCACTCTTGGTGATAAAGCCGTCGGCGTAAACTTCGTTGACGAAAGTCATCATCGCGGCGATGGCGGTATTGAAGCCCGTCGACTCGTAGTCGGCGGAAACTTTTTTGATCATACGATGCACGCTTGCGTTGTGCTTTTTGCTGTACCCCGCTTCGTCGTTCATCAATTCGGGCAAGCGCCAAACTCTTTCGATAAACCTCTTGCACCCGATAATGCTGTTATCCGACCAAGGAGCGGGACGCTCGTAATCGCCGATAAACATCACGTAGGTACGAAGTACGTCGCTGCCGTACTTGTCGATGCACTCGTTGGGGTTGACCACGTTGCCGAGGCTCTTGCTCATCTTGTTGCCGTCGCTGCCGAGAAGCAGACCTTGCGCGGTGCGGCGCTT
>DMCI01000130.1:4205-4732 GCA_003445835.1 Clostridiales bacterium | reverse complement strand
AAAAAGCCGGAAAGCATCGGCAACGGCTCCACTTCGGAAAAAGACCTAACCACCCGTGACGAATGCATCAAATTACTTACCGCCATGGCGGAACGCGTAGCCACCAGACTGCGCAAACACGGGATGCTTGCGGGCGGCGTACATCTTTTTATCAAGTCCAACGCCCTTACCACCCGCGGCAAACAAAGGCGCATCCCCGTGCCGACCGCATCCGCGACCGACCTCAAAAACGAAGCGCTCCCCCTTTTGGACGAACTTTGGAAGCAAGGCTCCTCTCTCCCCGTCCGCGCGATCACGATCACGGCGATCTATTTGATCGACTCCGGTGATTACGTCCCGACTTCCCTTTTTGAAAACGACGAAAACGCGCAAAAGCACACGCGTCTTGAAAAAAGCATCGATAAAATACGCGACAAATACGGCTCGGATTCTATTCGACGAGGCAACCTGCTCTCCGACGGCGGAGACGACTTTGACGAAGATTCCAAACCTTTTAAACGACAGTAAAAAAAAACGAGTTTTGATCC
>DMCI01000130.1:0-4076 GCA_003445835.1 Clostridiales bacterium | reverse complement strand
ACGCTTTACGCTGGGCTTCTCATAAGCTTCTCTCTTTTTGATGTCGCCGATGATGCCGTCTTTCGTGCATTGACGCTTAAAACGTCTGATCGCGCTGTCCAAAGACTCATTCTCACGAACTTTGATGTTAGTCACTTTTGTTCACCCACCTTCCGTAAAACGGTTTGATTCTTAACTTGAATCATTTTATATCATCAAAAAAGTCGTGTCAATGATTTTCAGCACATTTTATCCGACATTTTTTCGCCGCCGAGAATATGAATGTGCAGGTGCGGAACGCTTTGCATCGCGTCGGCGCCCTTGTTGGAAACGAGGCGGAACCCGCCGCTGAGTCCGAGACTTTCCGAAAGCTCGCCGATCTTTTTCAAAATACGACCAACCAAAGCAGCATCCTCCGCCGTCATTTCGGTCACGTCCGCAAAATGCTTTTTGGGGATCGCCAAATAATGCTGCTTTGCCTGCGGTGCGATGTCACGGATGATGATAAAATCTTCGTCTTCGTAAACGCGAGTGCTTGGGATCTCCCCTTTTATAATCTTACAAAAAATACAATCCATAGTTTCCTCCTATTTGGCTAAAAGACCGTCGGCGCGCTCGCCTTCGATCGTGACCGTTATTTTCTTCCCCGGCGTAAAGTCGCGGTCGGGGATATAGACTCTGATATAGTTTTCCGAATAGCCTTCCGCGAAGACGCCGTCGCTGTTTTCCACGACGACTTCCAAGTCGCTTCCGACAAAGGGACTTTCGTACGCTTTTTTCAAGCGATCGCGGAGTTCCGTCAATCGTCTGACGCGGCTTGCCATCACGGCGTCGGGCAAAGCACCCAAGGGATACGCCTCGGTACCGAAACGTCTCGAATACGGAAAGACGTGGATATTGGCAAAGCCGATCGCTTCCGCAAAGGCAAGCGTTTCCTCAAAAAGTTCTTCCGTTTCGGTGGGGAAACCGACGATAATATCCGTCGTGATCGCCGCCGTGGGGAAATACGAACGGATCAAATCGACTTTTTCTTTGTACTCCTCAGCCGTATAACGACGATGCATACTTTGAAGAACGGTATCCGACCCGCTTTGCAATGACAAATGGAAGTGCGGGCAAACGTTACCTGCCTTGACGAGGATCTGCATAAAATCTTCGTCAATGACGTTTGCTTCCAGACTGCTCAGACGAATGCGCGCCGGCAGATCGGAAAGCGAGGTGATCAGCGCGCCGAGCGAAGTACCGATATCGGGACCGTAGCAGGAAACGTTGATGCCCGTAAGCACGATCTCGTCGGTGTTTTGGACGAGTTTTAAGCATTCCTCACGGATGCTCTCGATCGAACGGGAACGGCATCTGCCGCGAAGATACGGAATGATGCAATAGGCGCAAAAATTGTTGCAACCGTCCTCAATCTTGACGTAAGCGCGGGCACGGAAATTGGTGCCCAACGGAAGTTGCTCGTACTCGTCGGGAAGATCTGCGATGTGCACGCCGGAGATCATTTGCAAAACAGCTTCCTTTTTTGCCGTACCGGAAACGTATTTGACGCCCTTGATCGAAAACTGCTCGGCGTTCTTTTCCGAAGCGCAACCAATCACGTAAACGTCCGCTTTGGGATTGATCCTTTTGACCTTCCCCACAAATTGACGGGATTTGCGCTCCGCTTCTTTGGTGACGGCGCAGGTGTTGATGATATAGTTATCGGCAAAAACAAGCTCGTCCGTCACTTCGTGACCGAGCTGTTTCAAACCCGTCATCAAGCTGTCGCATTCGCATTGATTGACCTTGCATCCGATGTTAATTACCGCTGTTTTCATTTTTCTCCATTCCATCCGCCAAAAGTACTAAACCGGCGATACAAGCCGTTTCCGCACGAAGGATCCTCCTGCCGAGGGTGACGACTTTAGCCCCTTTTTCACGCGCGAAAGCAACTTCCTCCTCCGCAAAACCGCCTTCGCTGCCTACGATCAAAGCGTAAGAGGATGCGTCTTTTTCAAAAACGTCCGAGATGCGCTCGCCTTTGGCGAGTTCGTAACAAAAGATCGTTTGATCGGCGCGGGATACCGCATCCGACACCCCGTCTTCAAAAGATACAGGGGCAAATATCTCCGGAACGACCGCTCTGCCGCATTGTTTGGCGGACTCCAAGGCGATCTTGCGTAGCCTATCCAAATTTTGCGTCTTTGCATTCGTAAAACGAGAGATCATCAATCGGACTTCCGTCGCGCCGACCTCGGTGGCTTTTTGCACGGCAAGATCGGTCTTTTCGATCGCGCAAAGATAGAGAATCAAAGGTTTTTCAAGTTCGTTGGCGTTTTTTTCCGCCCTTTCCACCCTACAAAAGAAGGAATCTTTGCCGATGCTCGTGATCGTTGAAAAATAGTCGTAGCCGTCGCCGTTGGAAAGGATCAAGGTATACCCAACCTTATAGCGGCTGACTTTGATCGCGTGACGAAATTCCTCCCCGCAAACTTCAACGAGATCGCCTAAGGCGATCCTTTTGGTGTTTTCCACAAAGAAACGTTTGATCTCCATGCGTTAATTATAAAATAAAACGGCACTTCGTTGCAATTGTTTTGTTATACAAAAAATAAAGTGCAGAAGCGCACTTTATTCCTTGTTTTTTAACAACAAACCGACCCAGATACCGTCAGTTTCCCGTTTTTGAAGGACGAAGCCCTTTTTCAAAAACTTGTCGAGAAGCGGTTTTTCAAACTTGTCGATGATCCCGCTCATAATCAGATACCCGCCTTTCTTAACGATTTTTTCCGCATTTTCCATCTTGGCGAGAATGTCCGCCGTGATGTTTGCGAGGACAAGGTCGTAAGTATCGTCAAGTCCTTCCAAAAGTGAGCCTTGCTCCACCTTGCCGGAAAGACCGTTCAACGAAAGGTTTTCCTTAAGGTTGTTCAGCGCGGAAGGATCGATATCGCGGAACAGGCAATCCTTTGCGCCGAGGCGAAGCGCCGCGATGCCGAGGATGCCGCTACCGCACCCCGTATCTACGATGTGCGCGTCCTTTACGGAAACTGAATTCATCAAGGATAGACAAAGCCGAGTGCTTTCGTGTTCGCCCGTACCAAACGCCGAACCGGGGTTGATATAGACGGTTTTGTCACCCGACACCTCGTCCTTTTTCCAGATCGGCACGACTTTTACGTCGCCGACTTCAATGATCTTGTAAAACTTTTTCCAGTCTTCCGTCCAGTCCTCTTCAACCACTTTTTCCACCGTGATATCCAAAGGCAATGCAAAGGGACAATTATCTTTTATCGTTTGTATCTTTTTCTCCAAATCATCGGATATTTCGGAGTAATCACCCTCGTAGTACCCGACGACTTTCACCTCTTCCGGACGGGAAAGTACGGAGTCTTCCAAGTAATCCCAAACCAATTCGGAATTCCAAAGTTCCGCAACGTCCTCCTTGTCCTCGACGACGACGCCGGAACGCGAATATTCATACAAAACGTCAGAGACGATCTCCGCCCCTTCGTGCGTTGTCGTGCAGGTGATCTTGATCATTTTTTAATAAACTCCGCAAACTTTTTTTGCTTGGGCGATTGGTTGGGGGTCAAGGTCTCTTCAAACTTGGCGAGCATTTCCTTTTGTTGCTTGGAAAGTCCCGACGGCGTTTGTACTTGCACGGTAAAATAGATATCGCCGCGCGCCGCGCTCTTGATCCTGTTCACACCTTTGCCCGACATACGACAAACTGTGCCGCTTTGGGTGCCTTCGGCGATCTTATATTTGACTACGCCGTCCAAGGTAGGCACTTCGATCTCCCCGCCGAGGGTAGCCGTCGTATAGGAAATAGGAACGTCAAAATAGATATCGTAGCCCTTTCTCTTAAACAACGGATGCGGTCTGACGTTGACGATCAAAATAAAGTTGCCCTTTGCGCCGCCGTTTTTGCCACAGTTGCCCTCGTTGGCAAAACTGAGCATCTGTCCGTTGTCGATACCCGCCGGGATGTTGGCGTGGATCACGCGGGAATGCTTGACCGAGCCCTTTCCGCCGCAAGCACGACAAGTATCGGTGATGATTCTGCCGTTGCCGCGACAATCGGGACAAACGCTTTGCACGACTTGTTGACC
>DMCI01000119.1 GCA_003445835.1 Clostridiales bacterium | reverse complement strand
CGTACTCGGGCGGATACCCGCGGAAGGTCTCCTTGACGCCCATTTCCCTGACTGCCTTTTCCATCGCGTCGACCACGACGGGGGCAAGGGGAAGCGTAACGTCGCCGATGCCCAAACGGATCACCTTTTTGTCGGGATTTGCCGCTTGATACGCCTTTACCTTTTTGCCGATCTCGGAAAAGAGGTAGCTTTCTTTGAGGCAGGAATAGTTTTCGTTGACTTTAATCTTCATCATATTGGTAAACTCCTTGATAAACTTCGGTAGCGCCGCCCGTCATCGTCACGTCGTAATCGGGGGAAACGGTGACGGTAAGATCCCCGCCGATCAAACGAACGGTGACCTCTTCACCCGCGGGAACTCTGCCCGTTTTGACAGCCGCCGCCACGGTGGCGCAAGCGCCCGTACCGCAAGCGTAGGTTTCCCCGCTACCGCGTTCCCACACGCGCATACGAAGGGTGCTTTTGTCCAAAACTTCCACGAATTCGGTATTGACGCGCTCGGGGAAGATGGAAAGATTTTCAAAAGTGGGACCGATCTTGTTCAGATCCAAATTTTGTACCCCGTCGGTAAACACGACGGCGTGCGGATTGCCCATACTGACCGCGGTCATACGATAGTGCTCGCCCAAAACCGTGACGGGCTCCTCCACCATCTCCGCCCCGTCAAACAATACGGGGATCTCCTTGGGCGTAAAGACCGCGCGACCCATTTGAACGGAAACGCGACTGACCAAACCGTTTTCAAAAAACAAGCGAAGGGTTTTGACGCCGGACAGCGTTTCCACCGTGATGACGTCCTTTTTGACCAAACCGTGGTCGGAAAGATACTTTGCCACGCAACGGATGGCGTTGCCGCACATTTTGCCTTCGCTGCCGTCCAAGTTGAACATACGCATTTTTGCGTCCGCAACTGTGCCGGGAAGGATCAAGACGACGCCGTCGGCGCCCACGGAAAAGTGCCTTGGAGACATCTTTCTCGCAAGATCCGCAGGGTCGAAATCAAGCGGCTTATCAAACAGATCGATATAAATATAATCGTTTGCCGCGCCGTGCATTTTGGTAAAAGCGATCTTACGCATTGTACTCCTCCACTAAGGCTTGCATATCGTAAAGCCCCGCCTTCTTTCCGACAAGGAAGTCCGCCGCGCGCACCGCGCCCGTTGCAAAAAGCGCTTTGTCGTGCGCTTCGTGCGTGATGGTAAGCGTCTCGATACCGTCGCCGAACATCACTTCGTGCTTGCCGACCACGCTGCCGATGCGGATACTGCTGATGCCTATCTCCCCCTTTTCCCTCTTGCAAAGACCGCTTCTGCCCTTGACGATATTACGTCCGCCGAGGGTATCCGAAATGGCGTTTGCGATCATAAGCGCGGTGCCCGACGGGGCGTCTGCCTTGTGGTTGTGGTGGGTCTCCACGATCTCGATATCATCCTCGGAAAGGAGGGATGCCGCCTTTTTGACCAAGGAGATCAAAAGCGCGACGCCGAGGCTCATATTGGCGCTGAAAAACAACGGGACTTTCTTCGCCGCGGCAAAGATCATCTCTTTTTCTTCGGGAGTCTGCCCCGTGGTGGCAAGCACCAACGGAAGGTTGCGTTTTACGACGTAAGAGGTAAGCTCCTCCGTCGCAAGATGGGACGAAAAATCAATGACAACGTCCGCCGCACCCGTGTAATCGAAAAGACTCTTGTAGGTTTCGGCTTCGGGACTGCCGAACTTGTCCACCGCGACGACGGAGTGCCCCGCACTCTTTGCCGCCTTCAAAACTTCCTGCCCCAGCCTGCCGCCGGCGCCGTTTACGATAACGATCATATCACACCTCAATGCCGGCTTCACGCATCAAGCCGACGAGTTTTTCTTCGTTTGCAGCGGTCATCTTGGTAAGAGGCAAACGGATGGAGCCGTCGCCGTACCCGAGGCGAGTCATAGCCGCCTTGACCGGGATGGGGTTGACCTCGCAGAACAAAGCGTTGATCAACTTTTGATACTTAAATTGCGCCGCAGCCGCCGCCCGTATATCCCCGCGGAAGAAGGCGTGGCAAAGCTCGGACGTCTCCCTCGGCAAAAGGTTGGAAAGCACGCTGATAACGCCCTTGCCGCCGAGACTCAAAAGCGGGACGATCTGATCGTCGTTGCCGCTGTAAAGGTCAAGCTTATCACCCACCAAAGACATCGTCTCGACGATCTTGCCGATGTTGCCGTTTGCTTCCTTGATGGCACAAATGTTGGGGGTATCCGCCAATGCGAGATAGGTTTGCGGCTCGATATTGACGCCGGTGCGGGAAGGCACGTTGTAGAGGATGATCGGGCGATCCACTTCCGCCGCGATGGCTTTGTACATCTCCACAAGACCTTGTTGCGTGGCTTTGTTGTAGTAAGGAGTGACCAGCAAAAGAGCGTCCGCACCGAGGCGACAAGCGTCCTGCGACAACTTGACGGCGTAAGCGGCGTCGTTGCTGCCCGTGCCCGCGATGACGGGGACTCTGCCCGCGGCTTTGTCCACGACAGTTTTGATGACCTCGACGTGTTCCTCATCCGTCAAGGTACTGCTTTCACCGGTGGTGCCGGCGGCGACCAATGCGTCGATACCGTTTTCGATCTGAAAATCGACCAAACGACGAAGCGCGTCGAAATCCACTTCCCCGTTCTTCATCGGGGTGATGATGGCGGTTGCCGCTCCTTTAAAAATGCCCTTTTTCATTTTTTGACCTCCTGAAACCGTTCCGATTAATATATGCGAGACGCGCCCTTTAGGGTGCAAAACTCAGAAATAATCTCTTATACTACGAAGATTATATCACGGCGCGCGTGATAGCGCAAACAAAATGCGCGTAGTCGAAATGATAATTTTGACCCGAACGGGACATATTAAGCGATATGAGAAAAGCGATCCTTTCGACCTTGATCATATTCGTATTGATTTTGCTCTTTTTGCCCTTCCGCACGGCAAGAGCGGAAGAGAGCGTGACTCCTTTGCCCATCTTGATGTATCATTCCGTTTCAAAAAGCAAGACGGGGGTGTACTTCGTTTCCCCCGAGACTCTGGATCGCGACCTTGCGGAACTTACAAAACGCGGCTACGAATTCGTGACCCTCGAAAAAGTCAAAGCGTACTTACGCGGAAAAGGAGACCTCCCCCAAAAACCCCTTCTTTTGACCTTTGACGACGGGCATTACGACAATTTGTATTACGGATTACCCCTGTTGAAAAAATACGGCGCCACCGCCGTTTTGAACGTGATCGGATGCTTCACCGAATACTCCTCCACGCACGAAAAAGACAAGGTGGAATACTCCCATCTGACCTGGGACGAGATCGCCTATCTTGCCCGAAGCGGTGTTTTTGAGATCGGCAGTCATACCTACGGAATGCACGCCTATAAGCCGCGCTTCGGCGTCAAACGCAAAAAGAGCGAACCCGAAGACGAACATCTTGCCGCCCTCAACGAGGATTTTGAAAAGATCGATCGCGCCCTTCTTGACAAATGCGGCGTGCGCCCCGTCGCTTTTGCCTATCCTTTCGGCGCCTACGACGACGTGAGCGAAAAGGCGGTGACCGACCGCTACGACGCCGTTTTCACCTGCTACGAACGCATCAATCTTTTGAAGAAAGGGGACGAAAAAAAGTTGTTAAAACTCTGGCGTATCAACCGCGACGGCACCCGTCAAACCGCCGCCTTTTTGGATGCGCATCGTATTTTTTGAGCATAAGACGCGCATTTTTGCATAAAAACCCCTCTAATTTTGTATTTTTTTATATTTAGTATTGTATTTTCCGCAAAAAATTGCTACAATGGGGATATAAAATCGACAAAAGGCTTCTGTGACGCGACGGGAAGACCATAGGAGGGGGGTTATGAAAAAGAAAAACAACAAATTGCTATCCTGGGCTACGACGATCTTCGCCGCCGCTTGCGGTTTGGTCGCGTTTTGTATGATCTTTGTCGTCTCGATCAAGACGCCTTATTTCCTCAAAGAAAGCTTTACCGGCTTGCAGGTCGCGCTTGGTTGCTCCATCAACGATCACGTGATCTACAAAGCTTCCGCGGGGATCATCCTCGCTTACCTCTTCCCCCTGCTTGGCGCTTGCGCTTCGATCATCGGCAAAGGGAACAAGATCGTCGTATTGATCTCCGGCGCGCTTCTCGTGACGGGCGGCGCTTTGGCGCTTTCCACCGTCAGTTTGCTGAATCCCACGTCCTACTACACGCTTGCAGACCCCACCCTTGCGGCGGGTCCCATTGCGTCCGGCGTGCTTTCCTTGGTGGGCGGCGTGACGCTCTTCGGTTCGGCGTTTTTGAAAAACTGATTTGTATGCAAGATAAAAGGCTTCGCAAAAGATGGTGCAACTAAGGGATTTTTGCTTGTAAGAACAACAAAAAAGGTAAAAATAAGAAGATGGCATTTGCCATCTTCTTTTTGTAACGTTATCACATAAAAATCATTTTTTTTCAAACTTTTGATCCGAT
>DMCI01000058.1:2417-3927 GCA_003445835.1 Clostridiales bacterium | reverse complement strand
TTCCGCGGGTATCCGCCCGAGTACGGGTACGACTTTTTGCGCGAAGCCATCGCCGCGTATTATAAGAGGAACGGCGTCACCGTTTCCGCTGACGATGTGTTCGTCTCGGACGGCGCCAAGTCGGACGTCGGCAACATCGTGGACATTCTCGGCAAAAACACCGTTTTGATCCCGTCCCCCGTATACCCCGTGTATATGGACAGCAATTTGATGAACGGCAACCGTATCGAACTTTTGGAAGCAGGGGAGTCGGACGGCTTCCTCGGTACGCCCGACCTCTTGGACGGTGAGACCTACGTCATTTATATCTGCTCCCCCAACAACCCGACGGGTGCGGTATACGACAGAGCGGGGCTCAAAGCGTGGGTGGATTACGCCCTTGCAAGCGGCTCGTTGATCATCTTCGACAGCGCGTACGAAGCCTTTATCAAAGGCGACTACCCGCATTCCGTTTACGACATCGAAGGCGCGGAAAAGTGCGCTATCGAAATCTGCTCCTTCTCCAAGATGGCGGGCTTCACCGGTACCCGTTGCGCGTGGTGCGTGGTGCCTTCCACCCTTGAGACCGAAGGCGGCTTCAACCTCAAAAAGATGTGGGCGCGCCGTCAGGCGACCAAGTTCAACGGCGTTTCGTACCCCGTACAACGCGGTGCGGAAGCGGCTCTTTCCGAAGAAGGCGTCCGTCAATGTGCGGAACTTGTCGACTACTATATGCAAAACGCCAAGATCATCGCGGATACCCTCACCAAAGTGGGCGTTTGGTTCACGGGCGGCGTATCTTCCCCCTACATTTGGCTCAAGTGCCCCAACGGGATGAGCAGTTGGGAGTTCTTTGATTATCTTCTTGAGAAAGCGCAGATCGTCGGCACCCCGGGCGAAGGCTTCGGCGAAGCGGGCGAGGGGTACTTCCGCTTGACGTCGTTTGGCAGCAGGGAGAATACGCTCGAGGCAGTCGCTAGATTGGAAAAATTGCTCGAAAAATGATTTGATGCTTTGGCATCATAATTTGACCTATCGGTCATGAATTGCCCCTGTCGGTGCGTGATTTGCGGGTATTTCCCGCATTTCGGATCGTTCATCCATAACGACGGCACAGCCGTCAATTCACGAGGTATAGCATCAAATCATGCCACATAGTGGCAATTCACGGAGCGAAACGAGAATAAGCAACACATAAGGAGAAAACACTTATGCTACACAACAACATCGGTATCAACCAATCCGGTCACCTGACTTTTGCGGGGATGGACGTCGTTTCCCTCGCGGAGGAGTACGGCACCCCTTTGATGCTTCTTGACGAGGATCGCATCAGGGAAAATATTCGCGTATACAAGCGTGCGATGACCGAGCATTTCGGAGAAGGGTGCTTCCCCTTATTTGCTTCCAAGGCGCTGTGTTTCAAGGGCGTTTACCGCATTGCCAAAGAGGAAGAGATCGGTATGGACGCCGTCTCCGTCGGGGAACTTTATACGGCGGAAGCCGCGGGCTTCGATCTGAAAAAAGCTTACTT
>DMCI01000058.1:0-2304 GCA_003445835.1 Clostridiales bacterium | reverse complement strand
GTGGTGGACAACGAGGACGAGCTTCTTGCCCTCGACGAATATCTTGCCAAGGTGGGCAAGCGCCAACGCGTTATTCTGCGCATTTCCCCGGGCATCGATCCGCACACCTTCAAAGCGGTGGTGACGGGCAGCGTGGACAGCAAGTTCGGCTCCCCCATCGCAACGGGACAGGCGGAACAGATCACCCGTTTGGCTCTTTCCTTAAAAAACGTGGATCTCGTGGGCTTCCATTGCCACATCGGCTCGCAGATCTTTGATCACAAGCCTTTCGTGGATGCGGCGGATATCATGCTCCGCTTCATCGCGTACATTCGTGAAAAGACCGGGTTCACAGCCACGGAGCTCAACCTCGGCGGCGGGCTTGGCGTCAGATACGTGGAAAGTCATCCCCACATCGATTATGCGGAAGTCATCGGTGAGATGGCTTTGGTCATCAAGCAACGCGCCGCGGAGATCGGCATCGCTCTCCCGAGGATCGTGTTGGAGCCGGGCAGAAGCCTCGTCGCCGACGCGGGTATGACCCTTTATACTACGGGCAGCGTCAAAAGCATCCCCGGGTACAAAAATTACGTCAGTATCGACGGCGGTATGCCGGACAACCCCCGTTTTGCCCTTTACGAGTCGCCGTATACCGTTTACAACGCGTCTCGCGCGGCGGAGAAGGCGGACTTCACCTGCTCGGTGGTCGGTCGTTGCTGTGAAAGCGGCGACATCATCCAAACGGGCGTCACCATTCAAAAGCCTACCCGCGGCGACGTCATTGCCGTGGCGGTCACGGGCGCGTATAACTATTCGATGGCATCCAACTACAACCGCATTCCGCGTCCCCTCATTTTGCTCCTTTCCGGCGGCAAGGCAAAAGTCGCCGTTCGCCGTGAAAGCAACGAGGATATGATCAAAAACGAGGTCTGATATGGTGCGTGAGGCGGGCGTTTTATTGGCAGTCTCCTCCCTTCCTTCCAAGGAAGGCATCGGGACGCTTGGCGAGGGCGCTTACGACTTCGTCCGTTTTCTTGCGGGCGCGGGCGTCAAGGTGTGGCAGGTGCTGCCGCTGACCCCCACGAGGGAAGGCAATTCCCCTTATTCCTCCGTATGCGCCACCGCGGTCAATCCGCTTTTTATCGATCTGTTCGACCTTGTCAAGAGAGGTCTTTTAAAAGAAGACGAGGTCGCTCCCGCTTGTTCCCAAATCGTTGATTACGCCGCAGTTGCAAAAAATAAGGGCAAACTTTTGCGCCTTGCTTTTTCCCGTTTTGACTTGACGGACGACGTTTTTTGTTCTTTTGTAAGCAAGGGTGAGTACGCGGAGTACGCCGCCTTTATGACCTTGACCGAAGCGTTTGACAACAAGCCTTTTACCGAGTGGGGGGACGGCTTTGACCGTTGTGACCTCGCCAAAGTGCAAGATTTTGTACAGCAGCACCTTGAGGACTACCTCTACCACCTTTTTACCCAGTATATTTTTGATGAAGAATGGAATGCGCTAAAGAAGTTTGCCGCCAAGCAAGGCGTAAAGATCTTTGGCGATATGCCCATCTACGTGGCGATGAACAGCGCGGAGGTGTACTTCCACCCCGAGCTTTTCCTCTTTGACAGTCGCCGCAAGCCCGTCAAGGTAGCGGGCGTTCCGCCCGATTACTTCAACAGCGAAGGGCAACTTTGGGGCAACCCCCTGTACGATTGGGCGGCGATGAAAAAGGATAATTACCGTTGGTGGCGCGGACGCATCGAGCGGGAGCTTAGTCGTTTTGACGTCCTTCGCATCGACCACTTCCGCGGACTGGACCGCTTTTACGCGGTGGACGCGGACGCCACAGACGCCAAGCACGGCGTTTGGATGGAGGGTCCCGGAGCAGAGTTGTTTGACGGCATCACCCACCTCCCCATCGTGGCGGAGGACCTCGGATACGTGGACGAAAGCCTTAGAAAGATGCTCTCGGCAGTCGGCTTCCCGGGGATGAAGGTCTACGAGTTCGGTTTGAACGGGGATCCGTGGGACGAGCACAAGCCCGCCAATTACAAGGAGAACGTCGTCGCCTATACCGGCACGCACGACAATATGCCTTTCCGCGGCTACCTCGATAGCCTCACGGGCAACGCGTTTGCCACCGCCGCGCGGGATATCTTGGTGCAAGCCACCGTGCTGAAAGTGCCGCTCCCCGCCGCGCTTGACCTCGCGGGGGAAAAGACCACCGTGGACGACAAAGTTATTTATTTGGAATCTCTTCCTATGGAAGCGTTCTTGAATTTGCCAACCGACCTTTTGACCGAGGTCGCGGCGCAAAGTCTGCTTTGCTCCAAAGC
>DMCI01000008.1 GCA_003445835.1 Clostridiales bacterium | reverse complement strand
TTTTATCATCACGCACAAATCGCCTTTTGAAAAAATAAAAAAGGTGATTTTTTTTGCACAAATACTTGACAACGCGTAATACCTCACGTTATGATGTATTACGAAAGAGGAGGTATGCTATGGATATTCAATTGAAGCGAGGGTTACTGGACGTTTGTGTCTTGGCAGCCATCAAAAACGAAGATTCCTACGGCTACAAGATCATCAAGGATCTCAAACCGTATGTGGAATTATCCGAATCGACTTTGTACACTATCCTAAAGCGTCTGGAAGCAGCGAGTATGCTGACGGTGCGCTCTGCGGAGCACGACGGCAGATTGCGCAAATACTACCACATCACCAGAGCGGGGGTAGGGCGCATTGAAGATTTTAAGAATGAATGGAAAGAAGTGGTCACCATTTATCATTTTGTGATCAAGGAGGAACGTCGTCATGAGTAAGCAAGAGTTTTTAGCAAGACTTAAGATCGCCTTGGCGGGGCTTCCCAAAGACGAGGTCGACGAGCGCTTGAATTTTTACAGCGAGATGATCGACGATCGTATGGAGGAAGGCTTTTCGGAAGAGGCGGCAGTTGCGGGCGTCGGTTCGATGGGCAACATCGTAACGCAAGCGGTTTCGGAAGTGCCTATCGGCAAGCTCGTCAAGGAGAGGATCAAGCCCAAGCGTTCGCTTTCGGGCGGGGAAGTTGCGTTGATCGTCCTCGGGTTTCCGCTGTGGTTCCCGCTGCTCGTTGCCTTTTTGGCGATCGTCTTTTCCCTGTACGTTACGCTGTTTGCGCTCAGCCTTGCCTTGTGGGGCGTTGAAGTAGGGTTTTGGGGCGCGGCGATCGGCGGCATCGGGCTTGCGGTGGTGTACGGATTTCAAGGCTTTGTGATGCCGGGACTTGCCGTGCTTGGCGTAGGACTGTTTTCGGCGGGCTTTGCGATCGTTTGGATCGCCGCTTGCGTTGGCGCTACAAAAGGCATCATTAAATTGGGCGGAAAGCTCGGGGTCGGTATTAAAAGGCTGTTTATCAGAAAGGAGAAAGCAGAATGAAAAAGGGATTGATTGTATTTGCGATAATTCTTATCCTGGCGGGCGGAGCGTTGTTTTGGGGAGTACTTGCTTCCGTCGGATACGACTACACGAAACTGAGCACCGCAAAAGCGGAGACCAACACCTATACGGCGGAAGGATCGTTTGACAAGATCATAATCGACACGAAAACTACGGACGTCAATTTTGCCCTCTCGGAGGACGGCACCTTCAGCGTAGTATGTACGGAAGCGGAGAAGATGAAGCACACCGTGACCATCGAGAACGGCGTCTTGCGGATTGTCGGGGAAGATAACAGAAAGTGGTTTGAACATATAAACTTCTTTTTAAAGAATCTTACGATGACGGTGTATCTTCCCGCAACGGAATACAAGTCTTTGTTGGTTAAGGTAAGTACGGGCGACGTCAACATTCCCAAAACCTTTACTTTTGGAAGTATAGCCGTCTCTGACAAAACGGGCAACGTAAGTTGCTATGCTTCGACAACGGAGCGACTCGTCATTTCGACAAGTACGGGGAATATTAAGGTGGAAAACGCCCATGCGACGACGGCGGAGCTTCTTGCCTCTACGGGTAACGTCAAGGCGGAATCATTCGTATGCGACGACAATATGGAAGCGCGGACCTCTACGGGCAACATTTACCTTACGGACGTCACCTGTAAAAACCTTAACGCAAAAACAAGTACCGGTAATATCGTTCTTAAAAACGTCATCGCGGCGGAAAACTTCACTTTGAGGGCAAGCACCGGCAACATAAAATTCGATCGTTGCGACGCGACGGAGATCGAGGCAAAGACTTCTACGGGCAACATCACGGGCACCCTTCTCACGCCCAAGATGTTCGTTGCCGGCACCGGCACCGGCAGGGTGAGCGTCCCCGCCACCGTGAGCGATCAAAAGTGTGAACTTACCGCTAGCACGGGCGATATCAGGATCAGCATCGCGGAATAAAATTTTTTAAGATCAAAAGCGCGCCAATTGACGGCGCGCTTTTTTATCTGCGATCCCAAAAAGCTTTTTTTTCAAAAGAGATTTCGTTCGGTTTACAACGCTTTGCGAATATGCTATATTGATATCGGATTTTTTAAGGGGATCGCTTGCAATGTTGGAAAAATGGACGAACGTTATCATCGGAATATTGTTGCCTTTGTTCGGGACGTGCTTGGGCGCATCTTGTGTGTTTTTCCTCAAAAGCGAAATGAATCCCAAATTAAAAAAAGGTCTGACGGCGTTTGCAGCGGGCATCATGGTCTCCGCATCCTTTTTCAGCTTGATCCTTCCCGCTTTGGAGGAATCCGAGGGGATGGGGCGGCTTGCTTTTATCCCGTCCGTCATCGGCTTTTTGATCGGTATGTTGTTTTTGTTGGCGCTGGATATTTTGATCCCGCATATCCACAACGATAAGACGGAAGAGGGCGTCCATAGCGGGCTGAAAAACACGACCAAAATGTTTCTCGCCGTGGCGCTTCACAACCTGCCGGAAGGTATGACGGTAGGTGTGATCTTCGCGGGGTGGCTGTATGGAAATGAAAGTATTACTTTGATGGGCGCAGTCATTATGTCGGTGGGTATCGCTTTGCAAAACTTCCCGGAAGGCGCCATCGTTTCCATGCCATTGCGCGCGGAAGGAATGCCCAAAGCCAAAACCTTTTGGTACGGCGTTTTGTCGGGTGTGATCGAACCCATCGGCGCGATCTTGACCATCTTTTTCGCAAAGATATTTCTTCCCGTTCTTCCGTATCTTTTGGCGTTTGCGGCGGGCGCGATGTTTTACGTCGTGGTGGAAGAGCTTATCCCCGAAACGGCAAAAGGGGAGCATACGAACGTATCGACCATTTGCTTTGCCATCGGCTTCGTCGTAATGATGGCTCTTGACGTCGGTTTGGGTTAAGTCCTCTCGTTTGATTCTTTTGACCTTTGGCAATACTTCCCTTGGCGGTTTCGTCAAGGGATCTTTTTTAGGGAGGCGGTATGAGCAAGCAGTCGGATAAACTTGCGGATCTTTTCTTCGACGAATTGCCATACGGTGAAGAGACCCTCTCTGCAAAACGATCGGTACAGGCGCGCCTTGCCGAAATGGCGGAAAAACTGCCTTTTACCGCCTTGGCGGAAAACTATCGTTCTTTGGAAAAACTTGCCGTATTGGCAGGCTATACGCCGGAAGACGCAAAACGGTGGCAAAGTCGGACGGACGTTTTTGACGGCAAGACCGCTACGCGTCTTTTCAGACGTAGCAGGTGGCTTTCTTACGTCATTGCTCTTTTGAGCGTGTTTTTGTTTACCGGGGTGTTGTGGACGGCGTTTAACGCCGCAGCGCGTGACAAGGACTTTTTCGTGACGCTTACGTTGCTGCTTTTGGGTGGCGTCGTCTTTGCCGTTTTGTTGCTCGTTTTGCGGCGGGAAGTGGGGCGCACGACAGGCGCCAAGTTCGACGCGGACGCTTACCTCTTTTTGCGCGCTCGATCGGATAAATACGTCAAACGATTTTTGAACAGTTTCGCGCTTTTGATCGCAGCAGTGTTCGTTTTTGAAATGACTGAATTAAACTGGTGTATTTTCGGGTCGTCTCGTCCTGCTGAGGTGGCGCGATCCGTCCTTTCCGACTATCTGTTCGTTGCCGTTCCGTTGTGCTTCGTGATCAAAAACGCCTTGTGTTTAAAAACGGTACGCGCGTGGGTATCATTGCCCGACAAGGTAAAATTGCACAGACACTTTTTCGGCGTTTCGATCTTTTCCGTTGTTTATTGGACGGTGACGACGTTTGCGGTGGCCATTTTCGGACGGAGGGTATCTTATCCCGCCAATTACGTTTTTTACGCAGCCGTTTTGTTTTTATTTTTGATCCTCACGTATGACTTGACGCTTCGCAAAAAACTCTGTTTTACCAATCTCGTTTTAAACAGATCGCGCGTCGTCGTAACGTTGGTCGCCGCGTTGCTTTTTGCGTCTTATCTGGGGATGAATATGGACACTTGGTATACGCAGCCTTATATCAACGCCGTTCCGTACGTCGGACACGCGCCTTACTCCATTGCGTACGACGAGCAAAACGGGGTATTTACCTTGACTGCCGAGCGAGATGTTTTTAAGATCCTGCATCTGACCGACGTACACCTCGGCGGCAGTTTGTTTTCACGCAAAAAAGATTTGCTTGCATTGCAAGCCTGTTATGCGGAAATAAAATACGCGCGCCCCGATTTTGTAATCGTGACGGGGGACTTGTGCTTTCCGATGGGTGTGATGTCGATGTCTTTCAACAATTCCGCCCCCGTGCATCAGTTTGCGGCGTTTATGCGAAACGTCGGCGTTCCTTGGGCGTTTACCTACGGAAACCACGATACGGAAAGCCTGGCTTCTATGAAAAAGGAGCAGTTGGTCGAGGTGTATAAGTCGCTTTCTTACAAAACGTCGGGCAATCTTTTGTATCCATACGTTCAGCCTGCGGTCACGGGCAGGAACAACCAGTTGATCGAAGTACGAAACAAGGACGGCACGCTTAACACCGCGCTGTTTTTGATCGACTCAAACGCGTATACGGGGGAGGGGTTCAACACCTACGATTATATCCGCGACGACCAAGTGGCTTGGTACGAGAGGGAAGTCTTACGTTTGCAGGCGGAGGAGGGGAGGCGCATCTCTTCGCTTGCCTTTTTCCATATCCCGTTGCATCAGTACCGTACCGCCTACGAATTGTATCTTGCGGGCAGCGACGAGGTAACGTATCACTTCGGTGAAAACAACGAAACGCTTTTGCACAAGTTTTCCCTTTCCGCGTACGACAGCGCGATCTTTGAAAAAATGGTTGAATTGGGCAGTACGACGGGTACTTTTTGCGGACACGATCACTACAACAACGCGTCCATCACCTACAAAGGCGTTCGCTTGACTTACGGGATGAGCATCGACTATCTTGCCATGCCGGGGATCGCAAAAGATATCAAACAACGCGGCGCAGAACTGATCACCCTCCGTGCGGATTCCTCGTGGGACGTCGTACAAATACCGCTCGCTTCAATCCCGGAATAAGGCTGTTTTTCGAGAATTTTGCTTCGTATTGAAGATATTTTGATTTTTTCTCCGAATATACGGAAAAATCGTTTGCCCGCCCGCGTATATCTTTGATATACTGTTATGCGGAAAAATATTGGCGGCGTTTGCCGATCATATAGGAGGAAGTATGAAAGTTCAGTTTACCGAGACAGTTTTGCGCGACGCAAACCAGTCGCTTATCGCTACCAGGCTTCCGATCGAGAAGTTCGAGGGTATCCTCGGCACGATGGATAAAGCCGGATATTATTCGGTGGAATGCTGGGGCGGCGCGACCTTCGACAGTTGCTTGCGCTTCTTGAACGAGGATCCGTGGGAGAGGCTTCGCAAGATCAAAGCCGCGATGCCGAATACCAAATTGCAAATGCTTTTGAGAGGACAAAACCTGCTCGGTTACAAGCACTATCCCGACGACGTCGTCCGCAAGTTCGTTGAGCGTTCGGTCGCAAACGGCATCGACATCATCAGGATTTTTGACGCTCTTAACGATATGCGCAACATTAAGGTCGCCGTTGAGGAGACCATCAAGCAGGGCGCTATCGCTTCCGGCGCCATCAGCTACACCACCAGCCCCGTGCACACTCTCAAAAATTTCGTTGAGGTCGGCAAGGAGATGAAGGCGATGGGCTGCTCCACCATCTGTATCAAGGATATGGCGGGCGTTATGGGACCGCAAGAAGCATACGACCTCGTTTCCGCTTTGAAAAACGAAGTGGGTCTTCCCGTCGTGTTGCACACGCACTGCACAACCGGTCTTGCGTATATGACCGCTTTGAAGGCGGTGGAAGCCGGCGTGGATGTTTTGGATACCGCGACGAGCACTTTCTCCGGTGGTACTTCTCAACCCGCTACCGAAACCTTGGCTTACGCTTTGAGACAGCTCGGCTACGAAGTCGACCTTGACGCCGCCGTTTTGAAGCAGGTCAACGACTTCTTCAAACCCGTGTTTGCGGATTTTGTGAAGAGCGGCACGTTGAAGTCCAAATCCCTTTCCACCGATACCAACGCTTTGAGCTACAAGGTGCCGGGCGGTATGCTCAGCAATCTTTTGTCGCAGCTTGAACAACAAAACGCTCTTGACAGATTGGAAGAAGTTCTTACCGAGACCCCCAAGGTCAGGGAAGACCTCGGCTTCCCGCCCCTCGTCACGCCGATGAGCCAGATGGTGGGCGTGCAGGCTACTTCCAACGTTTTGTTCGGTCGTTACGTCAACGTGAGTAAGGAAGTCAAGGCGTATCTCCGCGGTGAGTACGGCAGGGCGCCCGGTAAGATCAATGAGGAGCTTAAGAAGAAGGTCCTCGGGGATGAAAAACCCATCACTTGCCGTTTTGCGGATACTTTGGAACCGCAGTTTGAAAAGACCAAGGCGGAGCTTGCCGGTATTGCCAAAAACGACGAAGACGTGCTTTCTTATATTGCTTTCCCGCAAGTTGCGGAGCGTTTCTTCGCCGACCGCAAGGAGCGTGAGGAGAAGAAGGTCTCTTACACGATCGAAAAAGTGGAGGACTGAGTTATGGCGCTTATTCTTGCCAAAACCGTCGAGATCAAAGATTTTGCGATTTCCGAAGGCTTCTTGTACGCCTTGATCGGTTTTTGCCTCGTTTTGGTGGTTCTCGCGGTATTGATGGGCTTTATCTATTTGCTTTCATTCATCGTACGCAAATTCGAAGGGAAGGGCAAAAAGGCAAAGACGACGGAAGTCGCGGCGTCCGAGCCGGAACTTGCGCCCGGTTCCAGCGGCAGCGTTAAGCTCAACAACGTTGACGACCGCACCGCCGCTATGGTGATGGCTATCGTCGCAGACGAGCTTAAGACCCCTTTGAACGAACTTAAATTTATCTCTATCAAAGAAATCAACGAGGAGGAGAAGTGATCCTTATGAAATACAAAGTCAAATTAAACGGTAAAATTTACGAAGTCGAAGTAGAAAAGGGCAATGCGGAGCTTCTCTCCGAATACGATGCGATTTCCGCTCCCGCAGCCGCACCCGCGGCTCCCGCCGCAACTCCCGCTCCCGCAGCGGCAGCGGCACCCGCGCCGGCAGCTTCCGGTAACGCGACTCCTTCCCCGCTTCCCGGCGTGGTGGTCGCCGTCAAAAAGAACGTAGGCGACAAGGTCAAAGCAGGCGAAGTTGTCATGCTCATTGAGGCGATGAAGATGGAAAACGAGATCACCGCCACCAAGGATGGCACCCTCGTCGCCGTTCTCGCCCCAAAGGGTACGCAAGTGCAGGTAGGCACGGCGCTGTTTGAGATTGCATGAGGGGATTATGAGCGCGGTAAATATTGTTGATATACTTAAAAACCTTGGGGAAAGCTCCGGCTTTGCAAACGTTCACTGGCAACAGATCGTGATGCTCGCGGTGGCATGCGGACTTCTCTTCCTCGGTATTGCGAAAAAATTCGAACCGTTGCTCCTTGTGGGCATTGCGTTCGGCATGTTGATCACAAACATCCCGGGCTTGACGGGGGACAACGCGTTGTTCCACTCCGAGATGTGGTTCTCCAACGGCGGACAGATCAACTACGGGGAAGTGCTGTTGCACGGCGGCTTGCTTGACGTCCTTTACATCGGCGTGAAGACGGGCTTGTATCCTTGCTTGATCTTTATCGGCGTCGGCGCAATGACCGACTTCGGTCCGATGCTTGCAAACCCCAAATCTTTGATCCTCGGCGCCGCGGCGCAGCTTGGTATCTATATGGCGCTTATCCTTGCCATTGTATTTGGGTTCAACGGCAACATCGCGGCTTCCGTCGCAATCATCGGCGGCGCGGACGGCCCGACGGC
>DMCI01000090.1:6832-8444 GCA_003445835.1 Clostridiales bacterium | reverse complement strand
TGATCAAAGGCTTTGACGAGCTGCTCTTGGGCACCCAAAAGGTGACTGTGACCTACCACAACGCCAGCGTGACCTTGACGGTGGAGGTAAAGGCGGACGAAGTCGACCAAGTGCAAGTTCTTACCGAAAAGACGGTCTACGAGCGCGGCGAAGCGCCCGACCTTGACGACCTTTTACTGCTGTTCAAAAACAAAAGCGGTTTGACGCGCACCGTAAAGGTGACGGAGGCTATGCTTTCCGCCCCCATCGACACCACGCAAAGCGGCGCGCATTCCGTGACCGTCACGCACAGCGGATACGTGGCGACGTACAACTACACCGTAAACTAAAATATCCTATTTATCCGTTAATTACAACAAAAAATCATTCCCCAAGAAGGGCTTGCAGACCGGCGGCTTGACGGTTGACGAAAATGTCCTCGGGGGACTTGTCGCGCTCCGCGCGATATTTTTTTATCGGGGGAAACTTTGCCAAAGCTTGCGAAAGCGACACCACCAAAAGAAAGAGCGGTCCGAGGATCAGTGATTGCACGTAGTGACCGTACATACGACCGCGCGCGTCACGCGGGTGCTCTCCGCCGTCCGAAACGAAAGCAAAGGTTCCCAGCGAAATGGTAAAGGACTGCGCGTGGTAGACCGTGATCATCCCGCGATATTTTTGAAAACGAGCTTTGGGGAAGACGGAAAGCGCGACGAAAGCGCCGACCACCGTTTGCAGGGCGCACCAGGTGATGGACAGCAGGAACAACAAAATACCTTTCAATACCCTTTTCACACTTTCCATTTCTAGGGACTCCTAGGGACTTTTTAGGGACTTTCAAGTAGCGAAAGCCCCAATTAAAGATCGATCGTTTTTTGAGGCTTTATTCCTCTTTTTCGCCCTTTTCAGGGGCAACGTTTTCCTCGGAAACAGGCTCCGACTTCGCTTCTGCCGCGGGCTTTTCTTCCTCTTTGACGACGGGTGCCGGATGAAGGATGGACTCCACGCTCGCGCCGTCAAACAGAGCTTCGACCTCGTCCTTGAAAATGGTTTCCTTCTCGTAGAGAAGCGTGACCATCTTTTCCATCACGTCGCGGTGCTTTTTGAGGATGTCCAAAGCGCGCTTATATTGCTCGTCGATGATCTTTTTGATCTCTCCGTCCACGACGCCCGACATATTTTCGCTGACGTCGCTGTGTTGACCGTAGGTTTTGCCGATAAAGATCTCGTGATCGCTGCCGAGGTACATGTTGCCGATGACGTCGCTCATCCCCCACTCCGTGACCATCGAACGAGCGATGCCGGAAGCGCGCTGGATGTCGTTGCTTGCGCCGGTGGAGATATCCTTGATGACGATCTCTTCCGCCGCCCTACCGCCGAGCATCATACAAATATTATCCAAAAGTTTGTTTTTGGTGACGTGACTGTCGTCCGTATCGGGACGGGTCAACGTATACCCCGCCGCCATACCGCGCGGGATGATGGAAACTTCCTGCACGTCGTCGCAATTTTCGAGGACTTTGGCGATGATGGCGTGACCGCTTTCGTGGAAGGCGGTAATGCGCTTATCCGTTTCGGTCACGACGCGGCTCTTCTTTTGCGGGCCCATAATGACCTTGTTGATACCTTCCAA
>DMCI01000090.1:0-6702 GCA_003445835.1 Clostridiales bacterium | reverse complement strand
ATATCCGCGCCCGTAAAGCCGATGGTGAGCCTTGCCACCGTTTTGAAGTCGATATCACCGGAAAGAGGCTTGTTGCGGGAATGCACTTTAAGGATCTCCTCCCTACCCTTGACGTCGGGAGCGTTGACGTAGATCTGCCTGTCAAACCTGCCCGGACGGAGAAGAGCGGGATCCAAGATGTCCGCGCGGTTGGTAGCCGCCATCACGATGACGCCGTCGTTAGCTTCAAAACCGTCCATTTGGACGAGGAGTTGGTTGAGAGTCTGCTCCCTCTCGTCGTGACCGCCGCCGAGACCTGCGCCGCGCTGACGACCCACCGCGTCGATCTCGTCGATAAACACGATACAGGGCATATTCTTCTTTGCTTGGATAAACAAGTCACGCACGCGGGACGCGCCCACGCCGACGAACATTTCAACGAAATCACTGCCGCTGATGCTGAAGAAAGGCACCTTTGCTTCGCCGGCGACCGCCTTGGCAAACAAGGTCTTACCGGTGCCCGGAGGGCCCACGAGCAACACGCCTTTGGGGATCCTGGCGCCCACTTCGATAAACTTGTGCGGATCACGCAAGAAGTCGACGATCTCTTTGAGTTCCTCCTTCTCTTCTTCCGCACCCGCCACGTCGGTAAAGCGTTCCTTGACGTTGCCCGTAACACGCGCCTTAGTGGAACCGAAGCTCATCGCTTTGTTGTTTGCGCCCATGTTTTGACGATTTAAAATAAAGAGGAATGTGCCGATCAACACGATCCCCACGATGATGGGGATCAACGACGCCCAAATGCTGTTTTTGGACGGGTCATTCATAACGATCGCCGGCACCGCATCCGCGGGCGCCTCTGCGTAGATCTTTTCAATAGGATCGGACCTGTTGGGAACGTAAACGTACGCGTCGGGGTTGTTGGAGATGGATTTGGACGAGGTGCCGACGTACAACACGTTCATCCTGTAGTTGCCCTCCAAATAAACGCTCTTGATCTCCCCCTTTTTGAGTTTGTTGAAAAACTCGTCGTAGGAAAGCTCCTCGGGATGCTGCATAAACACCTCGACAAGCACGACCGCGACGACGATGCACACCAAGATCAGCGCGATGATGCCGATGGTTCTGGATGCTTTGCTTTTGAACATTCTGCGAATCCTCCGCCGGGCGACAACGCCCGTTTTTCTTTTTCGTTAGTATATTATATCATAGGGCAAATATATAATCAACAAAAGATTTGTTAAACTTTGAGGCGCAAAAAGCCCATCCCGCCCGTCAAAGCGACGGAGAAAGGGCGGCGTGAATCATTTCCGCAATGCGTTTTGCCAGCGCTTCCACAAGCGCAAAAGGCACGCCGAGCAAAGCGGCGTAAACGTCCTTGGGGGCTTCCTCCTCGGCTACGACGCCCACGACGCCGATGTCTCCCACCTTTTCTCCTTTGCGGTCAAGCGCGCCACCCGCCTTGATCCCGCCTTTTTTGAGGCGGATCTTGCCGACGTCTTCTCCCTTGCCCAAGGCGGCGTCCACCGCAATAACACGGCTTTCCCCGTGCCGTCTTTCGATCATTTGAAGGTATTCGTCCAAGTTGAGTCCGTTGACGCTTTCGCCCACCGCTCCGTAGACGGGACAAGGCAAATGATACTCCTCCCGAAGCCTGCTGCCCACCAACGGCCCGAGCATATCGCCCGAAACTCTGTCGCTGCCGATACAAATAACTACCGTTTCGTTTTCCATACCGCGAGTATTGCCAAAAGAAACAAAAATTAGTTCCAAACGGCGTTTTTCGACTTAAAAACGGCTTTTTTGCTTCAAAATGTTGCAATCCTGTTAAGCATATATTATAATGACGTTATGAGTATTATGGATTTTGTTATTATCGGCTTAACTGTTTTGTTCGCCCTCATAGGTTTGGTAAAAGGCGGCGCGAAGATGTTCTTCGGCCTGTTCCTCCTTCTTGTCATCATGGTAGGTTCCGCTTTCATTTCCGCGGCGGTGTGTCCCTTGTTCCTTAAAACGGAAAACGACGGCACGCTCACCTACAACAAGCCGGCGACGATCTTGATGGATCCTCTGGCAAAGGCGCTCCCCTCGGACGGAGAGATCGGCGCGATGCTCGACGGCGAAGTGACGAAGGATGAAAACGGCGTGATCTACGTCGACGGCGTTGACCTCAAGCAGGCAGTTACCGAAAAAGTTCCTTACGTCGGCAGTTTCGTGGCGTCCTTCGTGGTCAAGCTCGCACGTCCCGGCGAGACGCTCCGCACGACGTTTTCTTACATGATCACGCAATATATTTACGAGACAGTCTTGTGGGTGATCTTGGTCGTCATCCTTGCGATCATCCGCAACATTCTCCGCAAAAAGATCTACGTCTATTTGGATAAGCATTCCTTCTCCAGCAAGATCGACCGCATTTTGGGCTTGGTAATGAACCTTGCCATTCTGCTTGCCTTGTTCTGGGGCGTTGGCGCGTTGATCGCACACTTTGACGACGGCGCCAACTGGGCAAACATGGCGGATACCTTTATGATCAAAGGTGTGATCGCCGAGCCCTTGATGACAAACAATCCTTTCTTGAAATTGATGAACATCACCCTTCCGGTCGCGTAAGTCCGGTATGAAGCGCAAAAGCTATCCTCTTGATCTATCCGCGCTTGCGTACCCGCTGATGCGGACGAGACGCACGCAAAGCAATTTTCACTTTTCCGTCCGTTTGACGGAAGATGTCGACCCCCGCGTTTTAACGCAAGCCCTCTCGGAGGTTTTGGGGCGCTATCCCGTTTTGAAAACGAAGATCGTTCCTTCTTTCTTTTGGCACGTTCTCAAAGAAAACGACGCTCCTCTTATCGTCAAAGAGGACGATCGTCCGCCGCTGACCCCTCTCCGCAAAGAGGACACCAACGGCTACCCGTTCCGCGTTGCATACCAAAGTGACGAGATCGTTTTGGAAGCCTTCCACGCCGCAACGGACGGCGATATCGGCGCGTTGTTTATGACCGATCTTTTGACCCGTTATGCGGAGATCAAGGACGGGGATGCCGAGACCGCCCTCCCGGACCGCAAATTGGTCTTCGAGGACGCCTTCCTCCGTTACGGAACAAAAAAGCGCCTGCGCGACGTTTCCTTAAAAAAGTACGACGGCGAAGGGGTGTTTTCCATCGGCAAGGGCAAAAAGTATCGCCGCTATCCCGAACTGCTTTCGACCGAGATCCCTCTTGCGGACCTCAAAGCCGCCGCCAAATCGCACGGCGCCACCATCACGGAATATATCGCCGCTTGCTACGTGACCGCGATCTTAAAGGACGAACCGCTCCCCCTCAAAAAGGCGATCTGCTTGTTCGTACCCGTCAATCTGCGCCGCTTTTTCCCCAGCGATACGATGCAAAATTTCGTTTGTTTTGAGCGGATATATCTGAAAAAAGGGGAAAACGACCTTTCTTTCGATCACGTGATCGACGTCGTACACCGCGAATTCGTTTCCAAGATCACGCCCGAAAAAATGAAGGAGAACGTGGACGACGTTCGTTCCACCATCACCCTCCCTCTTGCCAAGTATACGCCGCTATTCATCAAGTATCCTTGCTTCAAGCTGGGAAAAGCCATTCTCAACAAGGTGCGTCAGACCGCCATCCTTTCCAACATCGGCACTCTCCCTCTGCCCGAGAAGGCGGCAAGCCACGTCAAAAACGTCAAATTCTTCCTAAATATCGGCAAAAACGCGCCGATGAACCTTGCCGTCGTTACCTACAACGGCGTTTGCAACGTGGATATCACCAACGTACTTCAAAGCCGCGATATCGCAAACCGTTTCTTCACTCTTTTGACGACTCAAGGCAAAAAATAACACGCGATCCCCAAAAGAAAGGTATAAAGCGCAAAGGGCAACAGCCCTTTTTTTGTTTTCTTCAACATAAAGGTAGCGGCAAACAGTCCGCTTATCAACGCTGCAAGAGCGGCGACGACGATTTCCCCCGCATCCGCGCCCGCCGCCGAAAAGCCGCTTTCCGCGCCTTCGAGCAAAAACCCGCCGAGGATCACAGGGACGGAAAGCAAAAAGGAAAACTTAGCCGCACTATCGTACTCCGCGCCGCAAAACCGCGCCGCCGCAATGGTGAGTCCGCTTCGGGAAACGCCGGGCAACGCCGCCACCCCTTGCGCAAGCCCCGTCAACAAAGAGGTTTTGACGCCGATCCCCTTATCTCCCTGCGCTTTGCACAATTTTTCCAAGGCAAACAGCGTCACCGACGTCAACAGGAAGCCGAAGCCCAAAAGCCGTCCCGTCAAAAGCGAGGGGCACAGCTTTTTGAACAAAAAGGCGACGATCACCGTCGGTACGGAAGCGATCAACACGTATTTTGCCTGTCCGCGGACGGGGTGCCGTATCATTTGCCACACTTCCCGCCTGAGGACGATCAGCACCGCAACGAGGGTGGCAAGATGCAGCGCTAAATTGTAAAAGACCGATGTCGGCGCCACGTTCAGCCGCGCCAAAAGTGTCAAATGCCCGCTGCTGGATACCGGCAAAAACTCCGTCACCCCTTGAACGAGCCCCACAAAAACCGCTTTAACGTATTTCATTCCCGCCCCCTTTCTCCGTCTTTTGGGTCAATTAAGTTGCTTTCCGCGCGCGGAGGTCGTATAATAACTTTATATTTTACGAAATACCATCGGCAGTTATGCCAAAGGACGAAGAAATGAAACTCGGTATCGTAGGTCTCCCCAACGTGGGAAAATCCACCCTTTTCAACGCGATCACTTCCGCCGGAGCGGAGTGCCAAAACTATCCTTTCTGCACCATTGAACCCAACGTGGGCGTCGTGCCCGTGCCCGATAAGCGCGTGGACGATCTTGCCGCGCTGTACAACTCGCAGAAGGTCACCCCCGCCGTGCTGGAATTCGTGGATATCGCAGGGCTCGTCAAGGGCGCGTCCAAGGGCGAAGGACTCGGCAACAAGTTCCTCTCGCACATCCGCGAGGTGGACGCCATCACCCACGTAGTCAGATGCTACGACGACCCCAACATCACCCACGTGGAAGGTCGCATCTCCCCCAAGGACGACATCGAGATCATTGATACGGAACTTGTCCTTTCCGACCTGGAAAGCGTTGAAAAGCGCCTCGCCAAGGTCAAGACTTCCGCAAAAAGCGGCGACAAAAAGTATCTGCCCGAGATCGAAATGCTTGAAAAGATGTACAATCATCTTTCCGAAGGCAAGTCCGGGCGCAGCATCCAAGCCACCGAAGAGGAGCAGGCGTACTATGACTCCCTCTTCCTTTTGACCACCAAAAAGGTCATCTACGTCGCCAACATTGCGGAAGGGGATATCGGCAAGCCGGACAACGAGTACGTCAAGCAAGTCCGTGAGATCGCCGAAAAAGAAAACGCAAAGGTCATCGTCCTTTCCGCCAAGGTGGAAGCGGAGCTTTCCGCTTTGGACAAGGAAGACCGTGAACTCTTCCGTGAGGAACTGGGCATCAAGGAAAGCGGCCTTTCAATGTTGATCACCGCGGGGTACGAGCTTCTCGGATTGATCTCCTATCTGACCGCAGGTGAAAAAGAAACCCGCGCCTGGACCATCAAAAAAGGCACCAAAGCGCCGCAAGCCGCCGGCAAGATCCATACCGATTTTGAAAAAGGCTTCATTCGCGCCGAGGTAGTCTCTTACGAAGACTTAATGGAATGCGGCTCCCTGACCGTCGCCAAGGAGCATGGCAAAGTACGCAGCGAAGGCAAAGACTATGTGATGAAAGACGGCGACGTCGTCCTCTTCCGTTTTAACGTGTAATTATGAACAACAATCAACTGATCGCATCTTTGATTCATATCGACGGCATCTCCGAAGAGGAGATCCTCTCCCTTTTGACCCAGCCCAAGGACCTGGGCTACGCCGACGTCGCGCTTCCCTGCTTCCGTTTTGCAAAAGCGCTTCACAAGTCCCCCGTGGACATCGCAAACGCTTTGGCGGCGGAGATCTCAAAGGATCTTCCCTCCTTTTTGCTTTCCTGCACCGCGCTCAACGGATATTTAAACTTCAAGTTCTCCCGCGAAAATATGGCGAAGGAGACCCTTTTGAAGGTGCTTGCCGAAGGGGATAAGTACGGCAGTTCCGACCTCGGCAAGGGGAAGACCATCTGCATCGACTATTCCTCGGTCAACATCGCCAAACCCTTCCATATCGGACACCTTTCCTCCACCGTGATCGGCGGCGCGCTTTCCCGCGTGTTCAAAACGCTCGGTTACAACGTAGTCGGCATCAACCACCTCGGTGACTGGGGCACCCAATTCGGCAAAATGATCGTTGCTTACAAACTGTGGGGCAACGGTATGGACGTTGAAAAAGGCGGTGTCAAGGAACTGCACAAACTGTACGTCAAATTCCACCAAGAGGCGGAAAAGGACGAGCATTTGAACGACCTCGGCAGGGAGTATTTCAAGCGCATCGAGGACGGCGATCCCGAGTCGCTTGCCCTGTTTGCCAAGTTTAAGGAAGTTTCTCTGCGCGAAGCCAACCGCGTTTACGACCGCTTGGGCATCACCTTTGAAAGCTACAACGGCGAAAGCTTCTACAACGACAAAATGCAACCCATCCTCGACCTTCTTGAACGGAAGGGGCTTTTGGTGGATTCCGAAGGCGCCAAGGTCGTGGAAGTCGGCGACGATATGCCCCCTTGCCTGCTTGTCAGGTCGGACGGCGCCACTTTGTACGCCACGCGTGACCTTGC
>DMCI01000157.1 GCA_003445835.1 Clostridiales bacterium | reverse complement strand
TAAACGAACGCAAAGAGTAGTGCAAAGACGAACGCTCCGAACCTTCACCCAACGAGCGCAAGAAAGGGTTGCAGATGCGAGGCTCGACGAAAAAACACGCAGGCGCGTACTCCTTGTACGTAACTGCGCGTTTTTGAAGTCGGAAACAAAGCAGATGCGCCCTTAATTGCGCTCGTTAAAATACGCCGTAAAGCAACACCCCCAACCCCGCCGAGATCAAGATCACAACGATGGGAGACGCCTTTTTCTTCAAAAGATACTTGCTGCCAAGCCCCACCGCAACGAGGATCGCCAAAATGATCAATCCTTTGTAATTAAACGCAAAACCGCCGGAAACGCTCGTGACGCCAAAGATCGTCCGCAGTCCCATCGTGACGGCGGTAGCGAGGATCAAGGCGGCAACGGCGGGACGGACGCCCGACAAAAAGCCTTGCACGCCTTTGTATTTCAACAGGTTTTTAAGCACGGCGGCAATCAACAAAATGATAAGCAGCGCGGGCAGGATCACACCCAAAGTGGCAAGCAGCGCGCCAAGGAAACCTCCCTGCGACGAGCCGACGAAGGTCGCCATATTGACGGCGATGGGCCCCGGCGTGGACTCCGCCACCGCAATAAAGTCCATAAATTGCTCTTCGGTCAAAAAGCCGTGCGACAAACAAGCATCCCGCATCATCGGAATCATGCCGTAGCCGCCGCCGAAAGACACCGCACCGATCTCAAGAAATACGAGGAAAAGCGTCAAATAGATCATTGCTCGCCCTCCTTCTTCTCTTCCGCAGCATCTTGCGAAGGTTCCTCCGAAGAAGGCGCCTGCTTCCTCTCTCGAATGCGACCGATAAAGTAAAGCATCAGACCGAGCGCGCCCGCGATCAATATATAAAACACCGTGGAGAACTTGACGGAAAACAGCGACAGCGCAATAAACGCAACGAAGACAGCCGCCGCCACGATCACCGAAAATACGTTCTTCTTCATATCTTTGAAGACCTTGACGCCTGCCGACCCGATCAAATACACGACGGCGACCTGCACGCCGCGAAAGGCGTAGCCGACGTAAGTCAGCGACAAAAACTTATCAAAGAAAAGCGAAATGACAAAGATGATCGCAAAAGCGGGCAAACAAACCGCAAGCGTGGAAAGCACCGCCCCCAAGACGCCCGCCACCTTGTACCCGATGTAGGTCGCGGTGTTGACGGCGATGGGCCCCGGCGTAGACTCCGCAATGCCGAGCATATCCAAAAATTCTTCCTTTTCAAGCCACTTTTTGCGTGAAACGAACTCGTTTTCCAAAAAAGCGATCATCGCGTATCCGCCGCCGAAGGTAAACGCGCCGATCTTCAAAAAACTCAAAAAGAGCTGCAAAAGTTTGGGAAGAGGTCTTTTCATCTTATTAAAAGTATAGACCACAAAAGAAAAAAAAGCAAGCAAGGAAACCCAAGCGTCGTTTAACTGCCTTTTTCAAGAGACCTCAAAACAGGATCGCGAAGAAGGGTTGCAGTTGCGAGGCTCGACGAAAAAACGCGCAGGCGCGTACTTCTCGTACGTAACTGCGCGTTTTTGAAGACAGAAACAAAGCAAATGCGCCGTTATCCGCGATCCTTAAGTATAGATGATGCGCAACGCCAGATACGCCCCGTACACCGCAAGTAGCGCCGCGCCCTGCCAGCGATGGAACTTTTTGGTAAAGAGCATCGGCAAGACCGCAACGGCGGCAAGCCCCAAAGAGAACGGAATGTCGAAAATGATCGCCTGTCGCGGGAAGATCAAAGTACCGCCCGAAACCATCGAGCAAACGGGAAGAATCAAAGTCATATCGATGATGTTTGCGCCGATGATGTTGCCCACCGAAATGGAGGACTTCTTTTTGGCGATCGCCGTAATAGTGGTGACCAATTCGGGAAGAGAAGTGCCGATCGCAACGAGGGTGATGGCGATGATCCCTTCGGGCACGCCCGCCGCAAGAGCAAGTTTTTGCCCGTTGATGACAAGAAGTTCCGCACCGCCGATGATGCCCGCCGCGCCGCCGATAAACTTCAAAACGTTGATCCAAATCGTCTTTTTATCCTTTTTGACGGGAGTTTCTTCCGCGGGAACTTCCTCGGACGCGATCTCCGTATTTGCGCCGTTGCTATCCGTGGAAAGAGCGTTGACGACGGGGTTTTTCATCGTCTTGACCGCGACGATGACGTTTTCCGCAAAGAAAACGATAAACAACTCCAAAACGATCACGCCGAGCCCGACGCTCAAAATATGGTTGCCGTCCGCCATGCCGCCGAACCAGCCGACGAGCAAAAGGTTAAGACACGCCGCAAGCAAGACGATGGACTTAAACAAATATTGCTTGCGATCCACCTTGCCCGGCATAAACAAAAGGGATATCGCCATGATCAAGCCGAGGTTTGCCACTACGCTGCCCACGGCGTTGCCGACGGCGATCTCCACCGTGCCGCGCGCCGTAGCGATGATGGAAACGATCAGCTCCGGAAGAGTCGTTGCGACCGAAACGATCGTCGCGCCGACAAGAAGGGGCGACAAGCCCAAAACTTCCGCGATCCAGGACGCCGCATCCACAAAAAAGTCACCGCCCTTGACGATCAAGGCGATGCCTACCGCCAAGAGCACCGCGGCAAGCGCGATCTCCCCTGCGGAACCCATAAGAAACGATGAAACCATATACCCTTCCTTCCTCTCCAAGCATTAAAAAAGACTTTGGAGAAATCGATCAATTTCGCCAAAGTCTTGCGGTTTAAGGTTAGCCAGCCGAAACGGCAGTGCTGTTGACGTCACCGCGCTCGAAAGCGCCCACTACTCCCAATGACTTATACATTATATCTGTTTTGAATCCTTTCTGTCAATCGTTTAAACGGTCACGCCGCAACGCTGATGCGGAAAGACGTGCGGAACCCGAGATAATTCACGGTGACGGCCTCCTCGTCGCCTACAGCAAGCGGCGTCGGAGTAATGCCGCATCCGTCGGAATACGCAAGTTGCGTGACCCTGCCGTCCGACATCGAAAGCAACAAGACCAATCCCGTCAGATCCACGCTTTCACCCGCAACGTAATCGGTTTTTGCGGGGGTGGTGAGTACGGAGATCCCCGTCACCTGCGGTTCCGTCACCGTGACAGGCACCGCCGCCGTAACGGAAGGGAACCCGGTGAGCCAAATGACGACGGAAGTTTGCGTCGCCGTCAAGACCTCGCCGTTGCAAGTGAAGTAATCAAAAGTGCCGGGAAAATCACGCTTGCTGCCGTCGTTGAATTCAACGAGGACGGAAACCGCCTCTCCCTCCGCGTCAAAGGCAAAAGGATATCCGTCCAAAAACGAAAGTTCTTCGTGCATCGTGACCGTCAAACTGACGGGCACCACGGCAGTGACGGTCAACCGCAAAGTCGTAGAGATCGTGCCGTACTTCGTCGTTGCGATCACGGTAACGACGTCATCCGTCTCTGAAGTCGGACCGTTGTACTCGGTGCCGTAGGAATGGAAAAAGCGCAAAGTCGAAGCGGAAAAAACCTCGCTCGTACCGTCGTTGTAAGCGACCGTCATCGAAAGCCCGTCCGAAACGAAGGTTTCCCCCACGAAATAACTCGTCTTGGCAAGCGGAGTTGCGACCTCCATCGAAACGGGAGCGTGCGGCGCCACCGTGACGGGGATCTCCGCCGAAACGCCGCGATAGGTGATCTTGACGGCTTTTGTCGTGGACAAAAGCGTTGCGGGAGATATCTCGTAATTGGGGACGACCGCGCTTTCACCCGTTTGATAGGTGGCGGTCACGACCAGCCCTTCTTTGTTGAATATCTGTCCTTCGACGTAGGAAGTTTTGACTCCTTCCGTTTGAAGAGAAAGCGCCGTCACTTTGGGAAGCACCACGGTAAGATCGACGGTCGCCGTGACCGTCTTGCCCTTTGCGGTATAACTCAGCGCAACGGTTTGCTTGCCGAGCGTATCCTTTTTGAGCCCTTTTACGGACATTTCGGACATCGGAAATTCCTTGACCGAACCGTCGCTGAATTCCACCTCGACCAAACCGCCGGAAAGATCGGGATCTCCCCCTTGGATCACTTTAAGCGTGTCGGGGGCTTTGGTCACGGTGAGCTTGGTCGGCTCCGCCCCGCCGCAAGCGACAAGGACGAAAAAAAGCGCCGAAACGACCGCGATGATAAGAACGATACTAACGGTTTTCTTCATATCCATATTATAAAGCAAACGGCCTTATCCGTCAATCGGGGGAATGCTAATTCGTTGACAGCCCTCTTCAAAGGCTTTATAATAGGTGCGAGGTGAATTTATGAAATACGTAGTATTTTTAGGCGACGGTATGGCGGATACCCCGATCCCCGAGATCGATGGCAAAACGCCCTTAATGGTGGCTAAAAAGCCCAACATCGATTCTCTTGCCCCCAAGAGCGAGATCGGTCTTGCAAAAACGGTGCCCGACGGCATGAAGCCGGGAAGCGACACCGCCAATCTTTCCGTGATGGGCTACGATCCGCGCGTTTCGTATTCCGGACGCTCTCCGTTGGAAGCGCTGAGTATGGGGCTCGTTCTTTCGGATACCGATATCGCCGTACGGTGCAATTTGGTCACCCTTTCGGACGAAGAAGAATACGCCGATAAGAGGATGATCGATTACAGCGCGGGGGAGATATCCACCGAAGAAGCAAAGGAGCTTATCCTTTACGTTGAGGAGCATCTCGGCACCGAAAGGATCTCTTTCCACCCCGGCATCAGCTATCGTCATTGTTTGATCGTACACGACGCCAAGGTCGGCTCCGACCTGACGCCCCCGCACGACATCACGGGCAAGCCCATCAAAAGGCATCTGCCCACCGGTGAACTGGGCGACCTGTTCTCGGAATTGATGATCAAGTCGTACGATCTTTTGAAAGACCATCCCATCAATCAAAAACGCATTGCGGAAGGCAAAAATCCCGCCAACTCCATTTGGCTTTGGGGCGAAGGTACCAAGCCCTCCCTGCCCGACTTCAAAAAGAAGAACGGCATCACGGGCGCCGTCATCAGCGCGGTGGATCTTTTGAAAGGCATCGGCAAAGGCGCGGGGATGGAAGTCATCGAAGTCAAAGGCGCGACGGGCAACGTCAACACCGATTTTGCCGCCAAAGGCAAAGCCGCCATCGACGCTTTGTCCCGCGGGGTGGATTACGTCTACATCCACGTGGAAGCCGCGGACGAATCGGGGCACCAAGGCAACCTCAAAGACAAAATTTACTCTATTGAAAAGATCGACGCCGATATCGTCGGTCCCGTGATGGCGTACTTAAAGGATTGCGGCGAAGAGTATCACGTACTGGTCTGTCCGGATCATCCGACCCCCATCGCCACACGCACTCACTCTCCGGAGCCCGTCCCCTACCTGATCTACAAAAGCGATTGCGAAGTCGCAAGCGGCGTGGACACTTACGATGAACAAACGGCAAAAAGCACCGGCATTTTCGTCGCCGAGGGCTATACTTTGATCGACCGTTTACTCTCTTCCGAATCCGAAGTCGAAAAAGTGCAAGGCATCGACCCCGATATCGTCACCACGGCGGAAGAAGGCGAGATCGTTTTGGCGGAAAAAGCAGACGACGCCGAAGAAGCGGAAGCGCCCCTCTCCGAAGAGGAGCCCAAGCCCGAAAAGAAAAAGAAAGGCAGTTTCAAAGACTTCTTCAAGCGTCACCTTTTGGCGTTTATCATCGTCATTGCGGCTATCGTTTTGGCGGGCGGTTTGGCTGCGGGACACTTTATCGCCACCTATCACCTCGGCTTCGTCCATTCGGAAGAAGGCTTGACCAAGGCGGCAACAAAAGATCGCGTTACCACCATCGTCCTCAAAAAAGACGTTACCCTCTCTTCCGACCTCGTGTTAGACAGAACGGTAAACATCGACCTCAACAAGCATACTCTTACGGTGGAAGGGGACATCATCCTCCCGCTTGAAAAGAGTTCCTCCATCGGCTACAAAAAAGGCGGCAAATATATAAAAGGCGGCAAGATCGTCGCAAACAAGCTTACCGTCAGCGGAACAAACGACCTTTTGCTCTACGCCGATCTGGAAGTCGCTTCCGCCGAAATCAACGCGGCAAAAATCGAAGTCCAAGGCAACGTCACGGCGACGGCGTCCGTTTCGATGCAGTCCGAAAGCATCCAGATCAGCGGCAACGTAAACGCGGCTCTTTCCCTTGCGGCAAACTCCGCCCTGACCCTTTGCGGCAACGCGACCGAAGTCAACGGCGGTAAAACCCTCACCTTAAAGTGCGGCACCGTCGGTTCCGTTATCGGTACGGAAGGCAACCGACCCACCGTATACGTCTACGAAGGCGCCAATGCGGAAAAGATCGTCAACGTGGAAAACTTCTACCGCGTCACCCGTCTTGCCGCGCCGTCGGAGATCCTTGTCCTTCAGGAAAACGGCGACTTCTTCTGCTACGTTTCGGAAGTCATCGGCGCGACCAAGTTTGCCTACACCTTAAACGGCGTGGAAAAAACGCCCGTTAACGTGACGCCCGGCACGACGGTCAT
>DMCI01000047.1 GCA_003445835.1 Clostridiales bacterium | reverse complement strand
GTGACGTCCTTGGTGCGGTAACGGATAAGAGGCAACGCCTCTTTGTAGATGCAGGTAACGACGAGTTCGCCTTTGCTGCCGGCGGGAAGCACTTCGCCCGTTTGGCTGTCGATGATCTCGGGGATAAAGAAATCCTCGTTGATGTGCATACCGTTCATATACTCGCATTCGCCGGATACGCCGGGACCCATCAACTCACTCATACCGTAGTTGCTGGTGACCAAGCAATCGTCGCCCCAAACCTTGTGCATTTCCTTACGCATGGCTTCGGTCAAAAGTTCGCTGCCGACGAGGGCGATCCTGACTTTGAGTTCCTTTTTGATATCGACGCCCATCTCGGTGGCGACTTCCGCCAAACGGAGCGCATAGGACGGTGTTGCCACCAAAAGCGTTGTTTCAAAGTCCTTCATGAACATGATTTGTTTTTCGCTGTTGCCGGTGGAGGAAGGCACGATGGTCGCGCCGAGGTTCTCCAAGCCGTAATGCAAGCCGAGCGCGCCGGTGAACATACCGTAACCGAAGCAGATCTGCGCCATATCTTCGGGGGTAGCCCCGCCCATCACCGCGATACGGGTGACACATTCCGTCCAAGTGTCGAGGTCTTTTTTGGTGTAGCCGACGACGGTGGGTTTGCCGGTCGTGCCCGAGGATGCGTGCACGCGCACGAGATCCTTTTTGGGGACGGCAAACAAGCCGAACGGATAGTTGTCGCGGAGGTCCGCTTTGGTTGTGAAGGGAAGTTTTGCAAGATCCTTAAGCGTCTTGATGTCTTCCGGCTTCACGCCCGCTTCGTCCATCTTTTTGCGATAAGGAAGCACCTTTTCATAAACGCGTTTGACAGTCTCTTGCAACCTTTCGAGTTGGATCTTTTCAATTTCGCTTCTTTCAAGCGTTTCGTTTTTTGACCAAATCATCGTTTTCTCCTTATTTTGCGAGGTCGCCTTTTACGATCTCGTTGGAAATTTGTTTTTCAAAAGCTTCCTTGATCTTCTCTTCGGGAAGGGGCTTCGTAAACAAGCTGACCACGAAGGTGGAAATCATGGAAAATGCCATACAGATCACGCCGATCATCGGGGACAAGCCGACGCCCGCTTGCACCGCCTTGCCAAAGGTAACGCCCGTCCAGCCCAGTTTGTCGTAGCCGAGCAAAATGATCAAGTTGACGGTCAACACCAGCGAACCGATGATGGAAGTCCACGCCGCGGCGCGAGTGGTCTTTTTCCACACGACGCCAAGGACGTACGGCCCCATAAAGCAACCCGCAAGGGTGCCCCAGCTGAGCCCCATCATATACGCGATGGCGGTAATATTGAATTTGCTGTTCAAATAAGCGATGACCGTTGCGATCGCCACGAAGACGAGAGACAACACGCGCATCAAAGTCGTGACGTTTTTGTCCGAAGCGTTCTTGCGGATGCTGCCTTTGTAGATATCGATGGTCACCACGGACGAGGACGCCAAAGAAACAGACGCCAACGTGGACATCGACGCCGCAAGCACCAAGACCGCGATCAAGCCGAGCAGTCCGTTGGGAAGCGTGCCCTTGATCATCATCGGGATCACGTTGTCGGTGTTGCCGCCGACCTGTTCCTTCGTGAAGAACAGCGATGCCAAACCGCCGATGAAGTAAGCGCCGAAGCCGATGACAAGCGCGAAGATCGTGCTGACGATGGTGCCTTGACGGATGGCTTTTGCGTCACGGACGGTGTAATACTTGTGGATGGTCTGCGGAAGCGCCCACACGCCGAAAGAAGTCAACAGCACGAGGAAGATCAAACTCATCTCCTTCCCGTAGATGAATTTACCCACGGTGGCGCCGCCCATAAAGAGCCCCATCTCGTTTTCGGTAAGAGTCTTAAGCCCTTCTCCCCACTTGACTTGCGGTGCGGCGAGGAAGAAGAAGACCATGATCGTGACGCCCACGAACATAATGATACCTTGGATAAAATCGGTAAGAGAAGTGGCGATGTAGCCGCCGAGGAACAAATAAAACGCCGTAACGCCCGCAAGCACAAGCATCACCACCCATCCCGGGATATCGAACACGATACTGAACAAATTGCCGAGACCGTTGTACACGGACGCAGCGTACGGGATCAAAAAGATAAAGATGACGATAGCGGAAACAAGTTTCATCTTATCGTCGCCGTAACGCTTGAAGAAGAAGTCCGGCATCGTTTTGGCGTCCAACCTGACCGTCATGTTTTTGGTACGACGGGCAAGCACCTTCCAAGCAAGCAAAGCGCCGATAAACGCGTTTCCGATACCGATCCACACCGCGGCAAGACCAAACGAAAATCCGAATTTACCCGCATACCCGATAAAGATGACGGCGGAGAAGTAGGTCGTGCCGTAGGCAAACGCGCTCATCCAACCGTTGAGTCCCTTGTTGCCCGCAAGAAGATAATCCTTTACCGTCTTTGCCTTGTTGCGCGTGTAAATGGCAATGGCGACCATACCGATCAGATAAAGGGCGATTACCGTTATGTCAATGCCTATCATTTGTCCTTTCCTCTTTTTTGTGAAATATTGCTATAAATTAACAACTGTTTATTATTATAGTACAACGCGCGCGCATTTGTAAATGCTATTTCAAATCTTTAACGTAATTTTTACGTTGCCCGTTTGCACTTTACATTTTTTCCGCCGCGTTTTATAATATCCGTATGCTGAAATTGCGCGTGGTCGCCGTGGGCGACGTTAAAGAAAGCTTCTACCGCGAGGCAGTTGCGGAATACGTCAAACGCCTCGGAAAATGGGCAAAAACGGAGATCGTCGAGGTCGCCGAAGCTTCTCATATCGCCGACGAAAACAAAAAGCGCGAAGCGGAAGGCGAAGCCATCCTCGCCAAACTCAAAGGAAAGACCGTCCTCACCGACGTCAAAGGCAAAAAGGTCAAAAGCGAGGATATCGCTTCTCTCCTTGAAAAAAGCGCCCTCACGGGCGACAGCGAACTGACCTTTGTCATCGGCGGCAGCAACG
>DMCI01000107.1 GCA_003445835.1 Clostridiales bacterium | reverse complement strand
CCCCAAGCGGAAGCGGAAAAGGCGGTGGAAATGTTTAGGGAGTACTACAACGAGATGGGCGGCGCGCTTCAAAATGTCGTTTATCCCGGGGTGGAAAAGTTGCTTACCGACTTAAATGCCGCAGGCAAAACGCTTGTGGTCGCCACTTCAAAAGGCACCCGCGCGGCAAACATCGTTTTGGATCACTTTGATCTTAAAAAGTATTTTGGGTTTATCGCAACCGCCGACGATTTGATCCGTCCGCGCAAAGTGGACGTCATTCGCTACGCTCTGGACAGTTGCGGCGTCACCGATCTTTCTGAGGCCGTTATGGTGGGCGATCGGGAGCACGACGTTCTGGCGGCAAACGAGGTCGGGCTGGATTCCGTCGGCGTCCTCTACGGCTATGGCAGCAGGGAGGAACTCACTGCCGCCGGCGCCACGTATCTTGCGGAAAACACCGCCGCCGTCAAATCTTTTGTGGAATAAACGTGCGTTTTTGCAAAATTTAGATATCCACTATTGACAAGTATTGTATAATATAAAAGAGGGGTGTTGCTGCCCCTCTATTCATTTTTTTCCGTCACAGGGGAAGGCGGTATCTTGGGAGGAACGTTATGGATTTTGACGTACTGCTTTCCGCTTATAAAAACAAGACCTGCGTTATGTCGGTGGAAGTTTTTTCAAACGGCGATTACGGCAACGTCCGCATCGTCGCGGGCAACAAGGCACATTGTGAAGATATGCTCCAAACGATGCGCCGTCCGTTTGTGCCCGATTCTCCGTACGAACTTTATTTTCCGCAAAACAAAAATTTTGAAGATTTTTGCTATCGCTCCGCCGTAAAGGGGCAAACTTTGCATTCCTACGTTCGCCTTCCGCAAATGGATCTTTGGCTCAATATGAATTTGCTTCCCCTTTCTTCGGATAAACCCAATATCGGGTACTGTCTTTATTCCTACGAGGTGACGCCGTATGCTGATTCCGAGCAGAGGACCAGCCTTTCTGCCGATACAGCTACCGCGGTGCTCAAAACCTGCATCAAACTCAGGGAAACGGGCAATTGTACTTGCAAGTTCAAAGAAGTGGTGGAAGATATCCGTCAGATATGCGATTCGGACGATTGCGGCATTTTGCTCATGGACGAACGGACGCAAAAGTGTGATCTGTTGGGGGATGCCGTTAGACCCGGATGCAAATTGCTTCCCTTTGAAAACTACCTTGATGAAAACACTTACGCAATGGCGCGCACCTGGAAAACCACCATCGGGGACAGCACTTGCGTGATCGTAAAAGATCGGAAGGATATGGATTGGCTGGGCACCGTCAATCCCGTTTGGCACGCTTCCTTGACCGATGCGGGGGTGGAAAGCATCGTTTTGTTTCCTTTGAATTATAACAACGAAACGCTCGGCTATATGTGGGCAACTGACTTCAACATTGAAAACACTGTCAAGATCAAGGAGATCTTGGAGCTTGCCACCTTCTTCATCGCGTCGGAGATCTCAAACTTCCTTTTATTGCAAAAGTTGGAGATCATGAGCTCGACGGATATGTTGACGGGGGTCAAAAACCGTAATTCGATGAACGCCGTCATCAGCGACGTCACGTCGGGCAAGGTCAAGCTTTCTTCTCCGTGCTCGGTGATCTTTGCCGACCTCAACGGCTTGAAATGGGTCAACGACGTAAAAGGACACTACGAAGGCGACAAGGTGTTGAAGACCGCCGCCTCCATTCTGAAAGACGTCTTCTCGGAAGAGGACGTTTTCCGCGCCGGCGGTGATGAGTTTTTGATCTTGGCGCCGGGCATGGCGGAAGCCGAAGCCCAAAACAGGGTGAAAGCCTTGCTTGCGCAGGCGGAAAAAACGGAAGACGTGCATTTTGCCGTGGGTACCGCCGTCATCACGGACGGGGGAGATATCCGCAAAGCGATGCACCTTGCCGATAAACGAATGTACCAAAACAAAGCCGAATACTACGAAAAACACCCGGAAAGCAGATACAGATAATTTCTTAAAAGGATCAAAAGCTCGACCGTACGACCCGTGCGGTCGTTTTTTTTTGTAAAATTTTCATTCGCCCCCTATTAACCTATTGACAAGGTAGGTTGGTCGTGCTATAATGATGCCGATTTCAAAAAAAGAGGTGCTGTTATGCAAGTATATTTGGACAATGCGTCCACTACGAAAATGAGCAAAACTGCAATCGACGCAATGTTGCCGTATTTTGACGAGGTATATGGAAATCCTTCCAGTCTTCATACGATGGGGCAAAGGGCAAAAGAGGTCTTGGAGGCAGCGCGCGCTTCCGTAGCCGACAGCCTCGGCGCAGACCCAAGCGAGATCTACTTTACCTCGGGCGGAAGCGAAGCGGACAATCAAGCCATCCTTTCCGCCGCCGCACTTGGCGCAAGAAAGGGCAAAAAGCACATCGTCACCACGGCGTTTGAGCATCACGCCGTCCTTCATACCCTTGCCAAACTTGAAAAGCAGGGCTTTACGGTCACCTATCTTTCGGTGGGCAGGGAAGGCAACGTCACCGCCGCCGAAGTGGCTGACGCCATCCGCGAGGATACCTGCTTGGTCACCGTGATGACCGCCAACAACGAGATCGGATCGGTGTTGCCCATCGCGGAGATCGGCGCCGTATGCCGTGAGAAAAAGGTCTTGTTCCACACCGATGCGGTGCAAGCCGTCGGGCATATCCCGATGAACGTCGTTAAAATGAATATAGATATGCTCTCTTTGTCCGCGCATAAGTTCCACGG
>DMCI01000071.1:4025-16767 GCA_003445835.1 Clostridiales bacterium | reverse complement strand
TGTATAATTCAAATAACTTTCATTTACAAGGAGCGTAACTATGGCAACTGTATTGCAGTTTGGCGAAGGCAATTTCATTCGTAGTTTTATCGATTATTTGATCCAACTCAGACAAGATAAGTACGGCGACGGGGAAAGCGTGGTTTTGGTCACCCCCATCGACAATCCGTATTGGGAAAATTTCAGGAAGCAGGACTGCAAATACCACACTTGCGTTTGCGGCAAGGTGGACGGCAAGGCAGTCAAGGAATACACCTACGTGACGGTGGTCAAGGATTGCGTCAACCCGTATCGTGAGTACGATCGTTACGTTGAGGCGTATATGGACCCCGAAATCAAGGTCATCATCAGCAACACCACCGAAGCGGGCATCGCTTTTAACGCGGCGGATAAGTTTGAAGACCTCGGCACCTTCCCCGCAAAGATCACCAAGATCTTGTACGCTCGCTTTAAGAAGTACGGCGAAGCGGGCAGGGTGGAACTGCTTCCGTTGGAACTCATCGAAAAGAACGGCGAGACTTTGAAGGCTTACGTTTTGAAGTATGCGGAAATGTGGGGCTTGGAAAAGGAATTCGTCGAGTTCGTCAAGACCATCAAGGTCTACAACAGCTTGGTGGATAAGATCGTCCCCGGCTTCCCCCGCGGTCACGAAAAGGAACACTTTGACGCGATCGGCGGCACCGACAACCTGTTGACCGTCGGCGAGGCTTTCCTTTCCTTGGTCATTGAGGGCGACGCGTCGCTTAAAGAGAAGCTTCCCTTCCTCAAAGATCCGCGCGTCAAGTTTACCGACGACGTCAAGCCTTATCGTGAAAGAAAGGTCAAGATCTTAAACGGTTTGCACACCGCTCTTGCGCCGATCTCGATGCTGTGCGGCGTGGGCATCGTCAGAGACGCCATCAACGACAAAGACCTCTTTGCTTATGCGGATGCGTTGGCAAACGTGGAGATCATCCCCACCATCAAGATGGATAAGGAACTTTTGTTGCAATTCAAGAGGGACGTGTTGGAGCGCTTCTCCAACCCCTATATCGATCACTTGTTCTCCTCCATCATTTTGAACAGCGTTTCCAAGTGGAAGACCAGACTTCTTCCTTCCTTCCTCGCTTGTGACAAAAACAATCGCAAGCATATGCTCTTTGCGCTTGCCGCTTTGTTCTGCCTGTACGACAGCAAGGACTTCAGTATCAACGACGGCGACGACGTGAAAGCGTTCTTTGCAAAGGAGCTTCCCGCCGAAGCCAAATTCGAGGCGTTTATCCGCAACGAAAGCTTCTGGGGGATGGATCTTGAGGCTACCGAAGGCGTCTACACCGCAGCGGTCGGTTACGTCCGCGCGATCAAAGACGGCAAGGTGCGTGAAACGTTGAAAACGTTATGAGCGAACTTATCGTCTTAAACAAAAGGGATAACGTCGGCGTTTTGAAGGCGCCGCAGGGGGACGTGCCCGCAGGGCACAAGATCGCTCTTGCCGATATCAAAAAAGGCGAGAAGGTCGTTAAGTACGGTTACCCCATCGGCGTCGCCACGCAGGATATCAAAAAGGGCGACTTCGTGCATACGCACAATCTTGCCAGCGCGCTTACCGCCGAGGCGTTGGATTACGTCTATCAAAAGAAGCTTCACCCTCTGCCCGCCGCTCCCCAAAGAAACAGAGTTTGGGCTTATAAGAGGGCGGTCGGCGCCGGCGCAAGAAACGAGCTTTACATCGTCCCGACCGTAGGTTGCATCGCGGCAAGCGCGGAGAACGTCGCTCGTCGTTTTAAGGAACTGCACAAGGACGATATGAAGGTGGACGACGTAGTCGTCTTGACCCATCGCGTGGGTTGTTCCGAACTCGGCGACGACTTGACGCGCACCAAAACCATCCTCGTCAATCTTTCAAAAAACGCCAACGTCGGCGGCGTGTTGTTCCTCGGGCTCGGCTGTGAAGAAAACCGTATGGAAGGTATCAAGGAGATCGTCAAAGAATCGGATCGCGTGCGTTTCCTCGTTGCGCAGGAAGTCGAAGACGACGAGGCGGAAGCGCTTCGCTTGCTTGAAGAGCTCTACGCCGTGGCGTCTGAGGACAAGCGCACTCTCGTGCCCCTTTCCGAAGTGACGGTGGGCGTGAAATGCGGCGGTAGCGACGGCTTCTCCGGCATTACGGCAAACTATCTGATCGGACGCGTTGCCGACCTGTTGGAAGCGTGCGGCGCGACGGTCGTTTTGGCGGAGACCCCCGAAGTGTTCGGCGCGGAACAAACTTTGATGGAGCGCGCCAAGGATCAAAAAGTCTTTGAGGACATCGCGGCTCTCGTTAATAAGTGGAAAACCTTTTACGGCTCGCACGGCGTAAACGTTTACGAAAACCCCTCGCCGGGCAATAAAGCCGGCGGCATCACCACCTTGGAGGAAAAGTCCTTGGGTTGCGTGCAAAAGTCGGGCAGCGGTGAGGTAAAGGAAGTCCTTTCCGAATTGGAGCGCGTCACAGAGCGCGGTCTCAACGTCATCGAAAGCCCGGGCAACGACATCATTGCTTGCACGACGCTTGCGGCGACGGGGGCAAGCGTGATCATGTTCTCCACCGGTCGCGGCACGCCGCTTGGCAGCGTGGTGCCCACTTTGAAGATCGCTTCCAACTCTCCGCTTGCCAAGAAAAAGAGCGGTTGGATCGATTTTGACGCGGGCAGGATGCTTTCTTCCGATGTGGACGAGATCGTGACGGAACTTTACAACTTGCTTTTGGATATCTTCGAGGGAAAGAAAACCGGCAACGAAGAGCGCGGCGACAAACAGATCGCGATTTTGAAAACGGGCGTAACGCTGTAATGCGTTCGCTCTTTTTTGTTTGAAAAAGAAATGGATAACATACACGACGGACATAGAGCGCGGCTTAGGACCCGCGTTGAAAAATACGGATTGCAAAGTTTGGAAGATCACGAAAAGCTGGAGTATCTTCTGTTTGCTTTCGTGCCCCGTCGCGATACCAATCCGATCGCGCACGAACTTTTGAAAACGTTCGGTTCTTTCAGGCGCGTTTGCGACGCCGATCCCGCGCAACTGATCTCCGTCAAGGGGATGACGGAAAACGCGGCGTTATTTTTGCATTCGCTTCCCGACGTCGTTTCAGCGTATCTTCTTTCCGAAAAAGAACCGAAGCTTGACGGTCCCATCGCTTGTGCGGAGTACATCATCGCTTCGATCGGGTGGGAAAACGAAGAGCACCTCATCGTCTTGTACTTAAACGACGGTTGCCGCGTGGTGAAAAAGGAAGAGTTTACGTCGGGGAAGAACAGATCCGTCACGATCGACCGCGACAAGATCGTTGCGGGCGCCGTAAAAAGCGGGGCGAAATACGTCGTTTTGGGACACAATCATCCAAACGGAGCCATCGAACCTTCCGCCGCCGACGTCGACGCCACCAATCGCATCGTGCAAGCGCTCGGCGTGGTCAATGTTTCGCTCGGAGATCATATCATCGTTTCGGGCGGGGAATATTACAGTATGAAAGTACACGGGGACATCGTAGACCCCGTGGACTTGAGCGGCTCGGTATATCAATTTGCCGAGAAGTTGGTGCGTCGTGAAAACGACCTCAATCGATTGCGCCTTTTGAAGAAATAATCACAAAAACTTTTTCAAAGCTTCTACGCTTCCCGAAAAGAAGGCGAGGACGTCCGCGGCGATGCGCGCCGTTTCGTCGCTGACCGAGATCGAGTTGTCGTTCAGACAACGGGTCAGGTCGGTAATTCCCATATTGGTCCCTTTGATCAGTTTTTCCGCGATATTGCTGTTGCTTTTATCTCCGAAAATGGAAAGTTTTACCATTTTCTTTTGCCACTTTTGTTTGAAAGAACCGTAGATTTCGGGCTCAACGTCCAATTCTTTCATTCGGGCGCTTACTCTCTCCGAAAGGGCGGCGTATTCCCCCATTTGTTGTTTGACGTAGGCGTTGAGTTCGCCCACCGCCACCTTTTCCACGACGTCCAAAGACTGCATTCCCAAAAGGACGGATTTCATGCATTCGTTCAAAAGTTCCGCTTCGTTTTCCGCAAATACGCGTTTGGTCTTGTTTTCGGCAATGGCTTCCATAATTCCTCCTTGTTATGCGGATAGTATGGACGATGGAAAGCGTTTTTAGACCCACTCCCGCCGCGAGTCGCTCAAAAAAGCGGTTTTTTCGACAAACGGAGCGATTTTTCGTTTTTTCGTCGGAAGTAAAATTGCCGATATGAAAAGAAAGTTCTTCCACGTTGTAATATTCTTTTTCGTCGGTTTCGTCTTGACGTTTTTTCTTTCTTCGGCGGTGTTCCCGCCGGGGCTCAAACCTTTTTACGGCGGCGGCTATCTGCCGCTATTGTCACTCGGCGGCAATTATTTCGTTTTGTCTTCGGCGTATCTTCTTGCCCGATTTGCTTGGGGAAAGGACGTTTTCGTTTTGTTGCAGGCGGCGTTTTCGGTCTGCGGGGCGGGTATCCCGCTGGCGGTATCCGTCGTGCGTCGCCGCAAAATACATCCGTTTTATACGGTGATCTCCGCTTTTTTTGCGGAGTTGCCGATGATGGCGTTTTTGCCCGACAAAGAGTGGATGCTTTTTCTTGCAAACGGCGCGCTTTCCGCGTTGTTTTCCTTGTTGTTGCTTCCTTTGCTTTTTAAGATCAAAAAGAGGGTCTTAACGTTTGGCGAGTGGGAAGCGGCGGTCGCGGGGTTGATCTCGTTTGCCCTCGGTGCGGGATCGTACTCGGCGACCTACTTCGGCGTGTCGGCGTATTATCTGTTGCTTGCGTTTTTGTTGCCGACGGCAATCTTTTTGTTGCATTCCGGGGCGATCCCTTTGGTGTTTGCCGTGGGGGCTACCGCTTTGTCCGGGGAGGTGGCGCCCGTCCTTGCCGCCGCGATGGCGGTCGTGTTTTCGGAAGCGCTTAAAAGCAAAAGGGTGCTTGCCGCCTTTTCTCTTCCGGTCGCAGAGGGGTTGACCTACCTTTTGTTCCCGGGAGGTTTTTCGCCCCTTAATTTTCTGTTTTTGTTTTCGGGCGGATTTCTCGCCGCCTTTTTGCCCGACGTTTTTTACAAAAAAGGAGCCGCGATGCTCGGCAGGGGAGAAAGAAACGCCCCCTACGCTTTGGTGAACAAAACAAGACTTGAGATCGTCGGAAAACTCGGATTTATCGGGGATGCCCTCCGAAAGACTTCCGAAACGCTTTGCGTCCTCGGCGGCGGGGACGGGGAAGACGAAGCGGCGGGCAGACTGTCGGAGGAGTTTTCCGCTTCTCTTTGCGTCGGATGTAAAAATTTCAAAGATTGCGCCGCGCAGGGCGGCGGCAACACCGCGCAACTCTTTCAAGGGGCGATCGCAAGAGCGTTGCGAAACGGCAAAGCGACGATCTGCGACCTTCCGCCCTATCTTAACGGGAACTGTCATAAAACGAGATCTTTTTTGGACGCTTTGAACGAGGCGACGGAGATCTACCGCGAAGAAAGGGAGCGCTGTCTTATCCGTAACGAAACGCGGCAAAAACTGGCGGGAGAAGCGGAAGGTGTCGCCGCGGTGCTGGACGTGTTGCGCCGAGATCTTCGGCGGGCGGTCTCCTTTGACGGCAAAAAGAGGGATCGCGTTTTGGCGGAACTCCGTCGGGAAGGGATCGTTTCGTACGACGCAATGGTCGCGGACGGCGGGGATGTCGCTACGGTGACGGTGACTTTGGAAGAAACAAAAGCCAAGGACGAACGCGTAACGGAGGCGGTTTCCCGTGCGATGGGGACTTCTTTTTTGCCGGAGGGGATCACGCGGCTCGGCGCGGGGTCGGTAGCGGCAAGTTTTCGTTCCGCGCCGCCCTTTGACGCCATTGTCGGGCAGTCGGTCAAGATCAAGGAGGGCAGCGAGGCTTGCGGCGACACAAAAAGCGTCACCCGCCTAAACGGAGATAGGATCATGATCGCTCTTTCGGACGGGATGGGCAGCGGTGAAGAGGCAAATCGCGGCAGCGCGGCGGCGATCTCTTTGGTGGAAAACTTTTATCGCACAGGCGTGGAAGAAAAAACGGTGCTTCCTTTGATCAATCACCTTTTGACGATGCGCAACGACGGCTCTTTTCAAACCTTGGATATGTGCGTGGTGGATCTCAGGACGGCGGAAGCGGATTTTATCAAGCTTTCCGCGCCGGAATCGGTGATCAAACGCAGGTCGGGTAGCGAGATCGTGGAGGGCGGGGCGCTTCCCCTCGGCATCCTCAGGGAGATCACCCCCAGCGTTTCAAGGCGGAAACTTGCTTCCGGCGACGTCGTGGTGCTTGCTACCGACGGAGTGACCGACGCCATCGGCGCGGACGGAATGATGCGGGTCGTGGAAAGCGGCAGGACAAACAATCCGCAGACCATTGCGGACAACGTCATCAGGGACGCTTCGTACGTTTCGCAAGCGGACGATCAGACGGTAGTCGCTTTGCGCCTGTTCAGGCGGGTCGGATAACGCGCGGTCACGCGCGGGCACTCGCTCTTTGAAAAATTGCGTAAAATAGTTGTCATTCCCGTTTTGATATGCTAAAATGATAAAACGATTACCGATTAGGAGTGAAATTCATGTTGGGATTTTTGTTAAATGCAATTGATAGTGACGCAAGGCGCGTCGTATCGGAAGTGCTGATCATTTTGATGACCGTGATCTCTATTGCGATCATCGTTATCGTTATGATGCAAGAAGGCGAGACGGGCGGCGTTTCCGCTATCTCGGGCGGCAGCAGCGATACTTTCTACGGCAAGAACAAGGGCCGCAGCAAGGAGCAGATCCTTAAGCGTTTGACCTTGATACTCGGCGCAGTTATGTTGGTGCTCTCCGTGGTCTTCTTTATTATTAAGCCCACTGCGGCGTGATGCACGACAAACAGTAAAGGACAGGGGGCAAGCGTTGCCCCCGTTTTTTTAGGAAAATGGAAGGGATCAAAGTTGTCGCAACCAATAAAAAAGCCTATCACGACTATTTTATCGATGAAACCTACGAGGCGGGCGTCGTCCTCGTCGGCAGCGAAGTAAAAAGCGTGCGCGGCGGCAAAGTGAGCTTTGCGGATAGCTACGTTTCCATCAAGGACGGCAAAGTCATTTTGGAAAACTTCCATATCGCTCCCTACGAAAAGGGCAGCTACTTCAATTTGGAAAGCAGGCGCGACCGCGCCCTTTTGCTCAACAAGCGTGAGATAGACAAACTTCGCGCCGCGGTGGAAAGAAAGGGCTATACGATCGTCGCCACCAAGATCTACTTCAAGCATTCTTTGGTCAAATTCGAGATCGGGCTTGCCAGAGGTAAACACAATTACGATAAGCGTCAGGCGCTTAAAGAAAAACAACTCGACCGAGAGGCCGAAAGAGCAAAATAGGAGGACATTATGAACAAAGAAAGCATCTGTTTGCACGGCGGATACAAGCCCAAATCGGGCGAGGCTAACGTCATACCCATTTACCAAAGCACTACGTACGCCTACGATACGCCGGAAGAGCTTGCGCACTTGTTTGACGTGCCCAAAGACGGACACATCTATACCCGCATTTCCAACCCGACCACCGCGGCGTTTGAAGAAAAGATTGCCATGTTGGAAGGCGGCGTCGCGTCCATGATGACTTCCTCCGGGCAGGCAGCTACCCTCGTCACCGTGTTGACTGTCGCGCAGTCGGGCGACAACATCGTCGCTTTCCCCACCGTGTACGGCGGCACCTTCAACCTTTTGAAAGTCACGCTTGCCAAAATGGGCATCGAATGCCGTTTTATCAAACCGGGCATGACGGATGAGGAGATCGAAAGTTTGATCGACGACAAGACCAAATTGATGTTTGGCGAAACGGTCGCCAACCCCGCAATGGTGGTCTTTGATTTTGATCGTTACGTACCTCTTTGCAAAAAGCACGGTTTGCTTCTTGCTATCGACAACACTCTTGCTACACCGGTGTTGGTCACCCCGTTCAAGTACGGCGCAAACGTTGTCGTACACAGCACCACCAAGTATTTGGACGGTCACGCGGTGGCGGTGGGCGGTTTGATCGTGGACGGCGGCAACTTTGAGTTCCGCGGCAATCCCCGTTATACCGACTTCGTCACGCCGGACGAAAGCTATCACGGCACCGTCTACGTGGAAGAGGGCGGCAGGGCTGCCTTTGCTTTGAAGGCAAGGATGCAGTATATGCGTGACATCGGCGTCAGCCCCTCTCCCTTCAACGCTTTCCTTGCCAACCTCGGCAGCGAAACGTTGCATCTTCGTATGAAGCAACACAGCGCAAACGCCTTGGAGATCGCCAAGAAGCTTAAGACCAACCCGCACGTTGCTTGGGTCAAATACTGCGGTTTGGAGGACGACCCCAACCACGCCGTTGCGGCAAAGTACTTTGAAGGCGGCTTCGGCGGCATGGTCTGCTTTGGCGTCAAGGGCGGCAGGGCAAAGGCGGCGGACTTCATCCGCAACCTTTCTTTCATTCGTCAGCTTACCCACATCGCGGACAGCCGTACCTGCGTGTTGCACCCGGCGTCCACTACGCACCGCCAGCTTTCCGATCAAGATTTGATCGATTGCGGCATCAGCGAGGATTTCATCCGTCTTTCCGTCGGTTTGGAAAACGCGGAGGATATCTACGCGGATATCGAGCAATCGCTCGCAAAATAAGGAGAACAAATGCCTATCGTCATCCCCAAGGCGCTACCCGCCTACAAGATCCTCTCGGAGGAAAACATCTTCGTAATGGGGGACGTCCGCGCATCGACGCAGGACATCCGTCCCATTGAGATCGCTATCGTGAACTTGATGCCCACGAAGATCGAGACCGAAACGCAGTTGTTGCGTCTGGTCTCCAATTCCCCCTTGCAGGTCAAAGTCACGTTGATCAAAACGGACAGCTACACGCCCACGCACGTTTCGGGCGCGCATCTTTCGCGTTTTTACAAAACCTTTGAGGAAGTCCGCGACAGGCGCTTCGACGGTTTGATCATCACGGGCGCTCCGGTGGAAACGCTGGAATTTGAAGAGGTCAAGTATTGGAAGGAACTCACCGAGATTATGGATTGGGCTGAAAAGTCCGTCACGTCCACCCTCTTTATCTGCTGGGGGGCGCAGGCGGGGCTTTACTACCATTACGGCATCAAAAAACACTTGTTGCCCAAAAAATTGTTTGGGATCTATCCCAACAATGCGGTCAATCCCTACGATCCTCTTTTGAAGGGGATGGACGACGTGTTCAACATTCCGATGAGCCGTCATACCGAGATCGATCAGGCGGCGGCGCAAAACTGCCCAGAACTGGAAGTTTTGGCACGCGGCAAGGAATGCGGCATTTCCGTTTTGAAAAGCCGCGACGACAAAAAGATCTTTTTGACGGGTCACTCGGAGTACGACCGCGACACGCTGTACAAGGAGTACACCCGCGACCTTGAGAAGGGCGAACCCATTGAGCCGCCGGTGAACTATTTCACCGAGCGCGGCGACGCCGTAAACGTCAGTTGGAAAAGCGCGGCAAACCTCATTTTCTACAACTGGCTCAACTACTACGTTTACCAGGTGACCCCCTATGACATCGAGTCTTAAGGGAGCGGTCGTCGTCAACGCCTATTGGCGGGGCGGCGATGACGGCGCGAAAAACATCGCCCGCGCCCTATCAGCCCTCGGCGCTTCCGTCGACTTCCTCCGCGCGAGTGAGATCGACCTCGGCGTCGGCGAGGGCTTAACGGGCAGCTTCCCTTACGATTACGTCGTCTTTTTGGATAAGGACGACCATCTTGCGCGCCTTTTGGAAAAAAGCGGCGCGCGTCTTTTTAACAGCGCGGAAAGCATCCGTTTGGCGGATGATAAGATGCTGACGCATATCGCGCTTTTGCCCCTTCCGCAACCCGAAACGATCTCCTCCCCCCTTTTTTTTGCGGGGGAAGACGATGAAAAATTCCTTGATCACGTAGAGAATAAACTCGGCTACCCCGTCGTCGTCAAAAAGTGCTTCGGCGCTTTCGGACGGGAGGTCTACCTTGCAAAAAACCGCGAAGAGCTTGCGTCTTTTCGCGCGCGTTTTTTGCGGGAGCCGCACTTATACCAAAAATACGTTGAATGCGGCGCGACGGATATCCGGGTCATCACGATCGGCGGCAGGGCGGTCGCCGCAATGAAAAGACAAGCCACCGAGAAAGGGGAATTCCGCGCCAACGCGGCGCTTGGCGGCACGGGCGAAAAAATAGAGATCACAGAGGAACTTCGCGCCCTTGCGGAAAAAGCGTCCGAAAATTTGGGCTTGGAGTACGCCGGCGTCGATCTGTTGTTTGACGGCGAAAAGTATTTGATCACCGAAGTCAATTCCAACGCGCATTTTGCGTTGATCCAAAAGGTGACGGGGGTACCCATTGCGGAACTGTACGCAAAGTATATTCTGTCCGAAGTCACCAAAGGAGGCAAACGATGAACGACGAGAAGTTTATATCTCCCGAAATGGAAGTCACCGATTATACCGATCCCGCTTGCCCGTTTTGCGTGGACGCGTACAAGACGGATAACGTGAAGCCCATCGACGTCCGCCGCGTGATAACCAAGTTGGACGAATACCTCGGGCACAACGATTACGCAGGGGCGGAACGCCACCTGAAGTACTGGGAAGAGGAAGCCAAGCAGGGCAACGACCTTCGCGGTGAATTCAGCCTTGCGGAGGAGTTGATGGGGCTTTACCGCAAACTGGGCAGACGGGAAGACGCCGTTTTTTACGCCGAAAAGGCGCTTAGGTACATTACCCTTGCCGACCTCACGGGTACGGTAGGCGCCGCGACCGCGATGCTCAACGCCGCCACCGTCTACAAGGCGTTTGGAATGGCGGAGAAGGGGATCCCCCTCTTTGAGGAAGCAAAAACCATCTACGAACAAAAACTTGATCGCAACGACAGTCGCCTCGCCGGGCTTTACAACAATTTTGCGTTGGCTCTCGTCGATCTCGAACGATTTGGCGAAGCGCGCGACCTGTATCAAAAGGCGCTTGATATCGTTTTGAAACAAGAAGGGGGCGAGCCCGAAGCGGCGATCACCTTTTTGAACCTCGCTTCCCTCGCGGAGCGCGAGCTTGGTTTGGAAAAAGCGGAAAAGGAGATCGAAGGACATCTGGAACACGCGGAGTACTTGCTCAAAAAGCAAGGCATCCATAAGGACGGCAACTACGCTTTCGTGGCGGAAAAGTGCGCCCCGGTCTTTGGTTACTACGGTTGGTTTGGCGTGGAGGCGGAACTTAAAGCGGAAGCGGAAAGGATCTACGGAGGAAAACAATGAAAGGTTTGACCATCGCGGAAGAGTATTACAAGCAGTACGGCGCGCCGATGCTTCACGAGGAATTCCCCGAATTGGAAGGGATCGTCGCGGTGGGGCTTTGCGGTAGCGGGTCGGAATGTATGGGCTATGACGACGAGCTTTCAAAGGATCACGATTTCGAGCCCGGCTTTTTGATCTTTCTCCCTCCCGAAGAGGTGGTGGATCGCCGCCTTGCCTTCCGTTTGGAACGCGCCTACGACAAACTTCCCAACGAATTTATGGGGCTGAAACGCAACAAAGACGTCTCCTTCGATACGGGCAGGCACGGCGTGGTCAGAGCGGCGGACTTTTTTAAGTCCAAAGTGGGCGACCCCGACGGGGCGCTGAGCGTGGAACAATGGATGACCGTCCCCGAGCAGTATCTTGCGGAAGTCACCAACGGCAAGATCTTCCGCGATGACCTCGGACTGGTGACCGATATCCGCAAAAAACTCGCTTACTTCCCGGAGGACGTGCGCCTCAAAAAACTGGCGGCGGCATTGATGCTTGCGGAGCAAGCGTCCTCGTACAACTACGAAAGACTTCTTTCCCGCGGGGATACGGCGGGGGCGCAACTTGCGATTTGCGAGTACGTCAAAGAAGTGCTTTCGGCGATATTCCTTTTGAAAAAACAGTACAAACCTTTTTACAAGTGGCAGTTCCGCGCGCTGAACGAAATGCCCGAGTTCGCCCCTTTGAAGGAAGACCTTGAAAGCTTGCTTACCACCGGTAACGATCTTGGGGAAGCGGTGGAAAAGAGAAGTCGCATTCGTCGCATCAACGGCGCTTTGACGGACGAGATCCGCCGTCAACAACTTTCGGATTACGAAGGGTTAAGATTGGATTTCCCCGCCTACTGCGTCAACGGCAAGATCAAGGATCCGTCCCTACGCAACGCGCATATCTTAAGCGGCGGGGAATGATTTTTTTGAAAATTTAACGCCAACGATATATTTTTTGCGCAAGATATGTTATAATCATTCTAACGTGAAATCGCGCTTTGGCGCAAAAAGACAGCAATATTTTTTCGGAGGGAGAAAAATGGATAAGAATATGTTCAGTTTGGAAGGGAAAGTCGCTCTTGTCACCGGCGCAAGCTACGGCATCGGCTTTGCGATCGCCACCGCGTTTGCAAAAGCGGGCGCGACCATCGTTTTTAACGATATCAAGCAGGAACTTGTGGATAAGGGACTTGCTTCTTATAAGGAGATCGGCATCAAGGCGTACGGCTACGTCTGCGATGTCACCAACGAACAAGCGGTCAACGAGCTCGTTGCCAAGATCGAAAAGGAAGTCGGCGTCATCGATATTTTGGTCAACAACGCCGGTATCATCAAGAGGATCCCGATGTGCGATATGACGGCGGCGGAGTTCCGTCAGGTCATCGACGTGGACCTCAACGCTCCGTTCATCGTCTCCAAGGCGGTCATTCCTTCGATGATCAAAAAGGGCCACGGCAAGATCATCAACAT
>DMCI01000071.1:1194-3957 GCA_003445835.1 Clostridiales bacterium | reverse complement strand
CTGCTCCATGATGAGTGAGCTCGGCAGGGAGACCGTTTCCGCTTACGCGGCGGCTAAGGGCGGCCTCAAGATGCTTACCCGCAACATCGCTTCCGAGTATGGTGAGTTCAACATTCAATGTAACGGCATCGGCCCGGGCTACATCGCTACGCCGCAAACCGCGCCGCTCCGCGAGATCCAACCCGACGGCTCCCGTCATCCGTTTGATCAATTCATCATCGCCAAGACGCCCGCGGCTCGCTGGGGCAACGCCGAAGACCTGCAAGGTCCCGCGGTGTTCCTTGCTTCCGACGCTTCCAACTTTGTCAACGGTCACATCCTGTATGTTGACGGCGGCATCCTCGCCTACATCGGCAAGCAACCCAAATAAGTTTAAGACCAATAAAAGAAGTCGTCCCATACGGGGCGACTTTTTTGTTTTCCGCGTCAGGCGCGGAACTTCCCAAGGAAGCCTGCTTTACTTCGTCTTGCCGCAGTTGGAGCCGCAGTCGGACGCGCCGCGCTTAACGGACGCGGAGCTCTTCTTGGTGGACTTAGTGTCGCAGTTTTTGCAGTTGGACTTGTTGGTCATATTGGTTTTCACCTCCTTTTGCTTTTGGTATGCGCCGATCGCCGTACGTTTATTCCGAGGGGATAGAAAACCTCGCATCCGCAACCCTTCTTTGTCCTCGGTTATGTTTTTGTCGGAAAAAGTGAATAATAAGCCGAGCGGCAAACATACTATCGGTATGAAAAATAAAAATGACGGAAACCCGATCGATAAAATGATACAGGCAAACAAAGACGAGGCGGATAGTATGCTTTCTTTATGGGGGATGAAGAAGAGAAAGCGGATAAAGACAAAAAAAGCGGGAAGGTAGCGCCTTCCCGCTTTTTGCAAGCGGCGTTATTGCAAGAGGGGCTTCAGGACGGAAGTCCACACATCGTATCCTTCCGCATTGGGATGCACGCCATCGTAGGAATAAGAGGGGATCAGTTGATCATTTTCATCCTTAAAATGCGTGAAGAGATCTACAAACAAAATACCTTTGCTTTCCACGTAAGTTTTGATCCTTGCGTTTAAGTCTTTGATCTTTTGGATCGCGTTGGAAAGGTCTATCCCCCAAGCGGTCACGCGGCTATCCATCGGCAGGACGGATTCACAAATGATCTCAGTTGCGGGCAGGTTGGTTTGGATCTCATTGATGATCGTTTTGTAATTGGTCATGATCTCGTCATTGGTGCGTCCGCTGTTGATATCGTTGATGCCTATCATCATGATCACTTTGGAAGGCTTGAGGTCAATAACGGAAGTTTTCAAACGGGCGATCACGCCGGAAGTCACGTCACCGCCGATGCCGCGGTTATAGGTGGCAAGGGGCAGATCGTTGTAGTGGTTGTTCAAATGATAACCGTCGGTGATGGAGTCGCCGATAAAGACGATCTGTCCTTCGGAAAGGTTGGCGTTTTCCAAGGCGAACGCCGCGCATTTTTGATCGTAATAGGACGGGGCGGGCTCTTCCTTCTTGTTAGCTTTGAGTTTTGCGTACAAAACGGACATAGTGACGGTGGATGCAAGCAACAATACGATAATGATCAAATAAACAACGTCTTTCATAGTGATCTTTTTCATAACTACCTCCGAGAGTGGTCTTTTTTATTATACAACAATATAAGAGGGTGAACATACAATTTCTAATAAATTTAAATGAATTGACTTTGTCATGAATTGCAAGCACCGATTGCATTGCGGATAAATTTATCCATAACGACGGCGGCTGCCGTCCAATCACGAAACGCAGTTTCAATTCATGCGTAAAGCGCAAATAATGACCAAAGGTCAAATCACGCCGTTAGGCAATTCGTCATTTTACTTGCTCCAAGCGCCTGCGCGCGTTATAATATAGGGAGAAAACACCTTTTGGGAGGGAGTATGAACGTTATCATCAGCGTTATCGGAAAGGACCGCGTGGGTATCATTAGGGACGTCAGCACGTTCCTTGCCGACCTCAGCATCAACATCATTGATATTTCGCAAACCTTGATGGGGGAGTATTTTACGATGATCATGCGCGCCAATACCGAAAAGAGCACCATGCCCATTGACAAACTCATCGTTGCGCTTCGTGAAAAGGGCGAAAGCGTCGGTTTGGACATCAATCTTCGCAGCGAAGAGATCTTCAACGCGATGCACAGGATCTAAAATATGATAAGCGATAAGGAAATATTCGAAACGATGGGAATGGTCAGTTCCCAGCACCTTGACGTCCGTTGCATCACGATGGGCATCTCTTTGTTTGACTGCATCACCGACGATGCGGACAAGACTGCCACGCGCGTTTACGACAAGATCACCTCGTACGCAAAAGACCTGGTCGCCGTGGGCGAAAAGATCGCCACGATGTACGGCGTGCCCGTGGTCAACAAGAGGGTGTCCGTCACCCCTGCGTCCCTTGTTGGCGCGGCAAGCGGCGGCTACCAAAAGATCGCCCTCGCTATGGATAAGGCGGCGGCGGAGACCGGCATCGACTTCATCGGCGGTTATACCGCTTTGGTGCAAAAAGGCGCCACAAGCAAGGAAGAAGCCTTTTTGGAGACCATCCCCGAAGCGCTTGCCTTGACCAAAAAGGTTTGCTCTTCGGTCAACGTTGCGTCTTCCCGCGCGGGCATCAATATGGACGCCGTCAGAAAGATGGGTGAGATCGTCAAAAAGGCGGCGTATCTTACGCGCAACGAGGATTCCATCGGATGCGCCAAACTCGTCGTTTTTGCCAACGCGGTGGA
>DMCI01000071.1:0-1132 GCA_003445835.1 Clostridiales bacterium | reverse complement strand
GATAACCCCTTTATGGCGGGCGCTTTCCACGGCACGGGCGAAGCGGACAAGGTCATCAACGTGGGCGTCAGCGGCCCGGGCGTGGTCAAGTCTGCGTTGGAAAAGGTGGACGGCGACCTGACCGCCGTGGCGGAGACCGTCAAAAAGACCGCATTCAAAGTGACCCGCGTCGGTCAGCTCGTTGCCAAAACGGCGGCGGAAATGCTGGGCGCGGAGTTCGGCATCGTGGATCTTTCGTTGGCGCCGACGCCGGCGATCGGTGACAGCGTGGGCAGGATCCTTGAAGAAATGGGCTTGGAGCGCGTGGGTGCGTGCGGTACCACCGCGGCGCTTGCTCTCCTCAACGACGCCGTCAAAAAGGGCGGCATTATGGCAAGTTCACACGTCGGAGGTCTTTCCGGCGCGTTTATCCCCGTCAGCGAAGATATCGGTATGATCGAGGCGGCTTCGATGGGCGCTTTGTCCATCGAGAAGCTTGAGGCGATGACGGCGGTGTGCAGCGTGGGCATCGATATGGTGGCGATCCCCGGCGATACGCCTGCGGAGGTCGTCTCCGCTCTTATTGCGGACGAGGCGGCTATCGGCGTGGTCAACCACAAGACCACCGCGGTACGCGTGATCCCCGTCTACGGCAAAACGGTGGGGGACGACGTGTCCTTCGGCGGACTTCTCGGTCGCGCGCCCATTATGCGCATCAGCGGCTATTCGCCCGAAAAGTTTATCAAGAGGGGCGGCAGGATCCCCGCGCCGCTCAGTAGCAACAAAAACTGATGGCAGCAACCAATTACAACAAACAAATGAAGGCGTTGATCGCCGAGATCGAAGAGCGAGGGGATCATCCTTCGCTTCTTCTTCACGCGTGTTGCGCCCCGTGCGCTTCGCACGAACTGAGCTTTTTGCCCGATACGTTTGACTTGACCGTCTTTTACTACAACCCCAACATTACGGACGACGAGGAGAGGGAAAAGCGGTTTGCGGAACTGGATCGCCTGATCTCGGAGATGTGCCCCTCGGTAGGGCTCATCAAAGGGGAAGCGGACTGCGACAAGTTCCTCGCCGCGGCAAAAGGACTGGAAAGCGCGCCCGAAGGTGGGATGCGCTGCGCTAAGTGCTTTGCCCTCCGCTTGGAAGA
>DMCI01000051.1 GCA_003445835.1 Clostridiales bacterium | reverse complement strand
AACTTTATCCGCTACGTTTTGTTGAACGGAAACGCCGCGCTGAAAACTTTTGTGGAAAAAGCACTTGCGCAAAATTTTGACTTGCAAGACCTCGGCGAACACACGCTGTTGTCCTATAAGGACAAAACCGTGCTGATCTACTACGCATACAAGTTCGGAAGTCTTTCGGAAGAGGACGTCGCAAAAAGCTATCGTTTGGCAAAACAAAGCGGCGCCGACGCGATCTACGCCCTGACCAATCATTTGGACAGAAAAGCGCTTGCCGTCGCGGAATATATCCCGCAACGATTCAACGTGACCGGCACGACCACCTTGTACAAATATTTGTTAAAAAAAGGTTTGATCCCAAACAAAGACGCCTTGCGGCGAAAAAGCGGCAAGGCGACCGATCTATTGAAAACAGTTTTGAAAGCGGGAAACGCAAAATACTACGTTTGGGCGGGGTTGACCACCGCTCTACTTGCGCTGTTTACCCCCATTACGACTTACTACGTCGCGTTTTCCTTCGTTAATTTGGCGCTTGCCCTTCTGACGATATTTTTCAGCGAGAGAAGCGAAGGCAAAAACGAACTCTTCCGCGAGTAATCAGTCCAATTTGATATGTTCGATACCGTCCTTTTGCGAGCGACGATACAGGACGATCTTGTTGCCGATCGCCTGCACGGGCTCGGCGTTAAGAGCTTCGGCAACTTCGGCAATCACGCTTTTTGCGGTGACGTCAGCGGTCTTTAAAACGCCGATCTTCACCAGCTCGTGATCCTCAAGCGAAGTGCTGATCTGATCGAACACGCTTTCGGTCAGACCGTTCTTGCCGATCTGCACCGTGGCGGAAATATTCATTGCGAGAGAGATCAATTTGCTTCTTTGTTTGCTGGTCATATTTTACCTACCTAATTCCATAATTCAAACTCGACGTCGCCGACGATGATGGTATCGCCGTCCTTTGCTCCGAGTTCTTTCAACTTGTCGATAACGCCCTTTTCTTTCAAAACGTTTTGGAAGTACCTGTTGCTTTCGTGATCGCTGAGAACCACTTTGCGGATCAGCATTTCCACCAAACCACCCGTGACCTCGTAAGTGTCGTTTTCAAGTTTTTTGACGTCAAACTGATCGGGATCGCTCTTTTCATACTCGAAAGGTTCAAACTCCATGGGCGCCGCAGGCGGAAGTTCGTTCAACACCGAGAAGATCTTTTTGACCAGTTGGTCGATGTTTTCATACGCAGCCGCGGAGATGGGGATCACTTTCACCCCGGTCATTTGCTCAAAGCGCTCGATAGCGCTCTCATCGGTGATGAGATCGGTCTTATTTGCGACCACGATCTCGGGAAGGAGAGACAGCCTTTCGTTGTACTGCTTCAGTTCCTCACGGATGGCGCGATAGTCGTCCACGGGGTCCCTGCCCTCAATGCCGGAAATATCCACGACGTGCACGATCAAACGCACGCGCTCAACGTGACGAAGAAAGGTGTGTCCGAGTCCCAATCCGTTTGCCGCCCCTTCGATCAAGCCGGGGATATCGGCGATCACATAGCTTTTGTCAAACGCCTTGATAACGCCGAGGTTGGGCGATAACGTCGTGAAATGGTAGTTGGCAATCTTGGGTTTGGCATTGGTCAAAACCGAAAGGAGCGTTGATTTGCCCACGTTGGGGAAGCCGACCAAACCGACATCCGCGATGGTCTTAAGTTCCAAGGTGAGCGTTCTTTCTACGGTAACTTCGCCAAGTTCCGCAAAATTGGGCGTCCTGCGGGTGGGCGTTGCGAAACGCGCGTTGCCCCTGCCGCCTTTGCCGCCTTTTAAGATAACTTTGCGCTCACCGTCTTGGAACATATCGGCAATGATGCCGCCCGTTTCCTTGTCGCGGATGACGGTACCCGTCGGGACTTTGACCACGAGGTCTTGTCCGTTTTTGCCAAAACAATTGCCCCCTTCACCGGGCGCGCCGTTCTCCGCGCGGAAGTGCTTTTTGAACTTGAAATCGATCAAACTGGTCAACGAAGAATCCGCAACGAAAACGATGCTGCCGCCTCTGCCGCCGTCACCGCCGTCGGGGCCGCCGCACATCACGTACTTTTCACGGTGGAAACCTACCTTACCGTCGCCGCCGTTGCCTGCCTTTGCGTAAATGTTTACAATATCTAAAAACATACCTTTATTTTGAGCGTTTGCTCACTCCGTTATGATCTTTGTAGTACAAGCATCCTTCTTGCAACAGGCATTCCCCGCAAGCGGGCGACTGTGCCTTGCATACGTACCTACCGTGATGGATCAGCAAATGATGAAGATCGGACCAATCCTTCTCCTCAAACCGCACGTTGAGGTCTTTTTCCACCCCACCGGGATCCTTTGCGTCCGAAAGTCCCAAACGATGGCTCAATCGAAAAACGTGCGTATCGACGGCGATGGCGTTGCCGCCGAAGGCAACGGCGTAAACGACGTTTGCCGTTTTTCTGCCCACGCCGGGCAACTTTTCCAAAAGATCACGATCCTCGGGCACGACGCCGCCGTATTCTTTGAGAAGCATTTCTGTCGCCTTTAGGATGTTCTTCGCTTTGTTGTGATAAAAGCCGCAACTTTTGATCTCCCCTTCCAATTGCTCTTGCGAGAGGGTCAGGATCGCTTCGGGCGTACCCCATTTGCGAAACAGATCTTTCGTGATCATATTAACGCGTTTGTCGGTGCATTGCGCGGATAAAATGACCGCCACCAAAAGTTGATACGGCGTCTCGAAGTTGAGCTCGCATTCCGCCTGCGGATGCATTTTTTTGAGTAGATCCAACAATTTACGTTCTTCCACGTAACAAATATACCATAATTACGATATATTTCTCAATGATTTCACGCAAAAATCTCATCGAAATGCGAGATAACTCCTTTAATCTCTGAAAAAACCGAGGAAGGACGGATACTCCCCTCCGGAAAGCGCTCTTTGGGCAAAACGGATATACCGCGTTTGAAATTTCACCGACAGTCCGCAACTTGACCCGACTTTTGAAGGGGTGGAGATCACCCTGACGGGAATTCGGAAACGCTGGATCGCCTCTGCATAAGAAAGCGCATCCTTCCTTGACTTAAACGCCGCGATCGTAAACATAACACCTTTCTCCTTTGTTTGAGAACGCAAATTTTTCGCGCTCAATATAATATATTAAACGCGCAAAAGGAGATGTGAAAATGATCTATTTCGACAACGCCGCGACCTCCCGATATAAGCCGAAAGTCGTCAAAAACGCGATATCGGACGCCATACGACACAGCGCAAATCCCGGACGAGGCAGTCACGACGAAGCGATCCGCGGCGCAATGACTGTGGGACGGACGCGGGACGACGTTATGCGATTTATCAAAGCAAAGAGAGCAAACGTAGTTTTCACAAAAAACTGCACCGAAGCCTTAAATATCGGCATTCTCGGGACGGTGCGCCCGGGAGATCACGTCGTAACGACGGTCTTGGAACACAATTCCGTCCTTCGCCCGCTGTACATGTTAAAAAAAGAGGGACTCATCACCCTTTCCGTCGTGGAAGGCGACAAAGGAAGGATCACAGCCAATGACATCGCCGCAGCGATCGAGGAAAAGACCTACCTCGTCGCGATCACGGCGATGAGCAACGTGACGGGATACGCCCCGCCCCTTGGCGAGATCGGTGAACTTTGCGCCGAAAAAGGTGTAAAACTGCTCGTTGACGGCGCGCAAGCCCTCGGGCATCTTCCTCTTTGTGTTGATAAGATCGGGATAGATATGCTTTGCGGCGCCGCGCACAAAGGATTGCACGGCGCGATGGGGGGCGGTTTTTTTGCGTTTTCCAAACGAATCTTCGTAAATCCGTTGCTTTACGGTGGCACGGGAACGGAAAGCGCAAGCCTCATTCAGCCGAAAGACCCACCCGAAAGTTTGGAGGCGGGCACCTTGAACCTCCCCGGGATCGCAGCGCTCGGCGCAGGCGTAAGGTGGACGGAAGCAAACTTTGAAAAGATCCGAAAAAAGGAGGCGGAACTATCAACGTTTTTGCACGAAGAAGTCGCAAAAACGGGCTATCGCGTATATTCCGTAGCCGGAAGCCCGATTCTCTCGTTTGCCCTGCCGTCTGCGGACAGTCAAACGATCGCCGACGTTTTGAATCAGGAATACGGCATCGCCGTCCGCGCGGGACTGCATTGCGCTCCGCTTATCCACAAGACTCTCGGCACCGACCGCGAAGGCTTAGTGCGCGTTAGTATCGGTTGCAAAAACACCTTAAAAGAAGCAAAGCGCCTGCTTTTTGCCTTGAAAGAGATCAAAAAGCGTCTGACAAAGTAAGACAAAAAGCCGCAACATCGTAGGTTTTCCCCTCTTCTTTTCCATCCTTGCGGTCGTATACTTAACGCGAGGTAAAGATATGCAAAAATTCAAAACGACCATCAGAGGATACGACAAAAAGGAAGTGGACGCCTACCTTCACAAAACGACCGAATACAACGAAAGCAAGTTTCGTGAACTGGAAGAGCGCATCAA
>DMCI01000115.1 GCA_003445835.1 Clostridiales bacterium | reverse complement strand
ATCAAAAAAGCGTGCAACTGATTTTCTTCAAAATATGCGTGCGGCAGATCGTCAAGAAAATTCTTTACGTCCGATCGATCGGAAAACGTCTTTGCCAGTCGGCGAAGATCGGGTGTTCTGACCCCGATAAAAGTCCCCCGCGCGACCGTGGGGATCAAAGGCGACTGAAAGTCACGATATTTTTTATCCGCAAGATCAAACAACCGCTCTCTGATTTCCTCTTTGATCACTCCACCCTCTCCTTTTGCGCCTTAGCAACTTCGATTTGTCTGCGGATCTTGCGGATCGCGGAAAAGATCAACACGCCGTCAAGCAACAGTAAAACAATACCGAACGGCACGTCCAAAGCGTACTCTCGACGGATGAACAACCACACGGCAAACGCCGCCAGCCCGAGGAATATCGCCAAAATAAAAATCGACACCAGCGCGATCAAAGGGTAACGAAGCCATTTTGGCGTCCGTTTTTCCTCCGCCCCGAGAAGGGCTCCCTCAAAAACAAAAGAAAGCAGCAGTTCAATCAAAACGTCCATTCATTCCTCCGCGCGTGACGCCGCGATCTTCTTTTGGGCAACGATGCCCAAGCTCAAATAGACGAGGACGGTCAGACCCACAAAGATCAAAACGAACCAATTGACTTTTTCCCGCCATCCCAAAGCAACGGTTGCGCCGGACAAAAGGAGCATCGCCACAAAAAGCCAAACGGAAAAGGAAGTCACCCCGCCTTTCATAAATCGATAAAGCATATAGCCGAAAGTCGGCACGAGGAAGGCAACCGCCGCGCCTTCCGCCGCAAAGAAAAGCCCTTTCAACGGTTGCGCCATAAAAGAAATATAGCATACGGGAATGGTCATAGAAAACGTTGTCAAGTACACAACCGACGCAATGATCGAAAACTTATCGCCGCCGTCCGCGCATTTTTCCACCGCGCGCACGATGAACGCCGCGATCAAAAAACCGTAAGCGGCAAATTGAACGCCCGCCAACGTAAAGCCAGTATGCATCATTCCACCGAACAAAAGGACTGCGACGGCAACGGCAAGCGGTTTTGACTCCGTTTCAAAAGAAAACCTTTCTTCCGAGACGAAAGCGCGATACATTTTTACAAAAGGACGTACGGCAAGCGCCGCGCCCGCAAGGAGACTCGCCGCCGTGACCGCGTACGCAACGTAATTGAAACCGTTACCGGAAAGCAAAGAATACTCGTCGCCCCTGTTCACGCTGAAGACGAGCGCCAAGACTCTTTCACAAAACAAAATGATGAAATACATCAAAAACCCGACGATCTCAAGTTTGTTGAAAAGCAACGATTTTCTTTCCATAGCGCGCTCCTTTTAACGGTATTTTACAATAAAGCCGCCGGAAAAATCAATCCGACGGCTGAAAAAGCAATTCAAAAACGGTCAACTTGCCTTTTGGGGGGCGTTCAGCTTGAAGTACTGTTTGTCGAGGTACAACTTGTAATCAGCGCGCTGCATACAGCTTTGTATGGTATCCACCCCGCCCCTATACTCGTCGTAACCCGCGCCGACGGATATCAGATAAGGCGTTTTTTCCTCGCGGCACTTGTTGTCGATCGCATCTCGGATACCCACGATAACGGCGTCGATCTCCGGCTCGTTGATCGGATGCAGGATCAAAACGAACTCGTCACCGCCGTATCTGCCGAGAAAGGACGGGATCGGGGATTCCTTGGTGACCTTTCTCAAAGCCGCCGCAATGAGGATCAGCGCGCGGTCGCCTTCCGCGTGACCGTACGTATCGTTGATAAGTTTGAAGTCGTTGACGTCAAGCATCACGACAAACGTACGTCTGTGATCTCTCCGGTTGTTGACTTCCTGCGTGATATAGCGAAGAAGTTGCCCACGATTGTTCAACCCCGTCAACGGATCGACGGAGATCTTTTTTTCCATCGACTGCAAATACAAAACGAGCATCAAGATCGCACAACTGTAGCAATAAACCGGCGTCCGAGGCAAAAGCAACGTTTGGACCAACCCGCCGACGACCACCATCAACGGAAAAGCTCCGATGTAAATATGCCCCAACCTATTGTCACGGTTTTGTTCCGCCTTTGCCATATGGATCGTATAAACCAAGATCGCGACGATATAAATGATGGGAACGACGATCAAGAACGCGTTAAAAAGCGGCGTAACGTTCAATTCCGAATCAAACAACAATTCCGAATTAACGGCGTAAACGACGGAAAGAGCGATCGTCGTCAAAACAAACGGGAACAATACCGCAAATTTGTTGATCACACGTTCTCTGTTTTTTACGTGCTCGTACGCCATTGCATAGCGCAGCCACATGTACGTCACGCCCGCCATAAGCAGGTAATTGCTGAAATTCGCAATAGTAACGGTAAGCTTCGTTTTGGGGACTACACCTGCGATGACCGCCGCCCAAAAGACATCCGAAATAAAATATAACATAAACGCGATCAGCGCGTGATCAAACTTGATTTGCTTTTCCTGCCTATCGCCGCTGAGAAGATCACGAACGAGCAAGATCACAAAGATGATCAAACAAACTACGTTTGACTCTAAATAGTAAATGAAATAATCAGACATACGCGTTGACCTCTCTCTCAAACACCAAAACGACTTTTAACGTTTACGTTTTGTCGAAATCAACCCCTTTTCATATTTATTTTCACACAAAAAAACAAATTTGTCAATACAAAATGAGAGTTCATATTTCATTTCGCATTTCAAAAACGGTTGAATCGCAATGATTTTGTCGGAAATTTGCGTATTTTTTATTCAGTAGGCAAAACGACGATCCGGGGGCTTCATCCCTGCTTTTGCAAAATCCCTATCAAAACCGTGGTTTTTTAAGACGCGAAGCATTACGATTCCTTCATTTCGCCCCTGCCTTTTGGGAAAAAACTTGACAGAAACGAAAAAATGTGGCATAGTAAAGGTAAACATAAAGGATTTACTATGGAAAAATTGATTCGATTGTTGCAAACGCATATGGAAGAACCCAAACCGTTTGGCGCATTCCACTTAACCGCCCTTGCTCTTGTACTTTTAGTCACCGTCCTGCTCTGCTTGTTTTTCCGCAATGCCGGACCCACGACGTTTCGCAACGTCTTAATCACCATTTGGGCGATCATGTTTGTGATGGAAGGGGTCAGACAAATCATTTTGTCCTGCAACTTCACACCCGAAGGCACCGTTTGGAAATACAGATGGGACGCCTTCCCTCTTCAACTTTGCGACTCCCCTCTTTACATTTTGTTACCCATCGCACTTTTGAAAGACGGGCGCATACGCGACGCTTTGATCGGTTATGCGTTCACCTACGTTTTGCTCGGCGGTATTGCGACTTATATCGCTCCGTCCAGCATTGCTACCCACGTCGTTTATCTTAACGTTCAAACCTTGGCTCACCACGGACTTCAGATCGCTTCCTGTATTTATATCGGCGTTTACAACCGCAAGAAGATCGGGTTTAAGATTTTCGGCATGGGTATTTTGGTCTTTTTGATCGCCGTGAGCATCGCAACCGTTTTCAACGTTGTTATGCATCACTTCGTACCGGATCAAGTAATCAATATGTTCTTCATCAGCCCTTACTATGCAAAGACTTCCCCCTTCTTCGACTCGGCGTGGCAAGCGATGGGCGGCATCGGAAGATTGTTCTTCTACATCGGCGGATTGACCGGATTTGCGTTTATCATCTTTATGGTGTTCTACGTTTGTTCCCGCATTTTAAAATTTCGTCAGGCCAAACGAGAGCAAGTCGCGGCATAACGCGTGTAAAATCAAAAAGATCGGAAGGATGCTTCCGATCTTTTTTTTATTAAAAGTCGCGCTTTTTAAATTACGTAATTGTCGCCGCCCGGCTCGGTGAGCATCAAGTCGGCGAGGGTGACGCTGTCAAAATATTCACGGATCAAAGAATAAAATTTTTCCCACATCGGAAGCGTTCTGCATTCCGCCGCGCGGGAACACGGCGCCGCCGAAGAATCCAAACAGGAAATTGGAGCGAGGTCGCCTTCTGTCGTGAGCAAGATCTCCAGCACGGTGATCTGCTCCGGGCTTCTGTTGAGTTTGTAACCGCCTCCCTTGCCATGTTGCCCGTCCAACATACCCGCCTTGGAAAGGTCGGTCATAATGCCTTCCAAATACTTTTGCGAGATATCTTGTCTGGCAACGATATCCTTTAAAGGAATATAATTATCGTTGCTGTGCTCCGCCAAATCGATCATCACGCGCAACGCGTATCTTCCTCTTGTGGATATTTTCATAGTCGTACCTCCTTATGCCTCGATCTCCGCGATGGCTTCGATCTCCACGAGCGAACCTTTGGGAAGCGCCGCCGCCTCGATCAGCGACCGCGCGGGCTTACTTGTAAAATACTTGCCGTAGACCTCGTTAAACGCCGCGAAGTCCGCAATGTTTGAAAGGAAACAAGTCGTTTTGACCACCTTGTCAAGACTGCTCCCCGCCGCGAGGAGCACCTCGCCGAGGTGTTTGACGGCATTTTCCGTTTGAAGAGCAACGTCTCCTTCAATGACGCCCGCGTCGTTTAAGCCCAGTTGCCCGGACGCAAAAACCAAATTGCCGCTGACCGTCGCTTGCGAATAGGGTCCTACCGCCGCCGGCGCCTTTTGCGTTTGCACCTTTTTCATAATACCTTGTTTCCTCCTAAAAATCAACATTTACCCACGTTTTTAATGGGGGTTTTTATATACGCCATAGCCCCACGGCAAAAACCGCGGGGCGTAAAAAGCTTAAAT
>DMCI01000060.1 GCA_003445835.1 Clostridiales bacterium | reverse complement strand
TGGGCGTCCCCGTAAAAGGCGACTATGCTCTGACGGGTGAACTTTCTTTGGTCGGTCGCGTTATCCCCATCGGCGGGGTCAAGGAAAAGTGCGTGGCAGCCCTCCGCAACGGCATCAAAAAGGTCATTCTTCCTTTGGAAAACAAAAAGGACGTCACAACTATCCCCGAGATGTTGCGCGATCAGTTGCAGTTTACCTACGTTGAACGCGTCGAAGAAGTTTACAAGATCTTGCTTGGCTTATGATCATCAAGAACGCGGAATACGTGACGAGCATCGTCTCCAAAAAGCTTTTTGAAGCGGACGCGCCCGAGATCGCCATCGCGGGCAGATCCAACGTCGGCAAAAGTTCTTTTATCAATATGCTCACCAATCGAAAGAAGCTTGCGCGTTCCTCTTCCGAACCCGGACGCACGCGTATGCTCAACTATTTTTCCGTCAACGGCGGGGAACTTTATTTGGTGGATCTGCCGGGCTACGGCTATGCCAAAGTCACGGATAAAGAAAAGAACGCTTGGAAAGGGCTTATCGAGTTTTATTTGCAGGAAAGCAAAAATCTCAAATTCGTTTTTTTGATCGTTGACGTCCGTCATGAGCCATCCGACCTTGATCTTCAGCTGGCTTCTTATTTGAATTATTACGATATTCCTTTCGTACTCGTTGCCACAAAGGCGGATAAACTGTCCAAAGCAGCCGCCCAAAACGCTCTCCGCGTCGTGGCAAAAGGTTTCAACGTCGCTTCCAACGAAGTTTTGCTCGTTTCTTCTTTGACGGGCACCGGACGCGACAGGGTGCTTGCCGCCATCTCCGACCGTATCTAAGACACTTTTAACAGCCTCCCGTCATATATTTCAGTAGTGATTATCAAAGGAGGTAATTTTATGTCATTTTCTAACAACGTTCGTCCCGACCGTATGCCGGGTCCCATCGTTGGGAATGCGGCGAACGGTCTTTGCGAAAAGGTTTGTATCGAAGTTAAAAAAGTTTTTGACGCTTGTATCAAACAAGAAACCTTGACCGGGCAGACCCTTGCGTTGGAGAGCACCACTCCCGCGGACGTTACCGAGCCCTTTACCTTCGTCGGCGCAAGGAGTTCTTCGTCCGTCGGTACGATACAAAACCTCGTCGTCACCCCCACGGCGGAAACGCCGGGCTGCAGCAGGGTGCAATGCAACGTGGATATTCCGATGCAGGTCAACTTTATCGACGCAAACGGCGTGCAAGCGGTCGGCACGGGGACGCTTTCTTTGGAACGCGACGTGATCTTACGCGTGCCCGAACCCTCGGTCATTCCGTACGAGATCGTTGCTGTCGTCAACGCGGTATCGGCGGAAGGCTGTTATCTTTCGGACGGACAATTCTCCGTGACCCTTTGCGTAACGGTCATTTTGAAGGTGGTGATGGACGTCGAACTTTTGGTGCCGTCCTACGGCTACTGCTACATACCCCCTTGTCAAGAGTATCAGGAAGAGATCTGCGAAGGCTTCTTCGATCTGCCGCTCTTTCCCAGATAAGGCGTCAAATAACCCGCGTTCGTATCAAAATCCTTGAAAACGCACGCGGGTTATGATACTATATTGCTATGATATATTCTATTTCCGACCTTCACCTCGGCACTTGCGTAGACAAGCCTATGGACGTCTTCGGCAAGAAATGGGAAGGGCATTTTGATAAGATCAAAGCCGATTGGCTGAAAAAAGTCCGCGAGGAGGACGTCGTCCTGCTTGCAGGAGATCTTTCGTGGGCGATGACTCTTGACGAAGTCAAAGAGGATCTTGCCCAAATTGCCGAACTGCCGGGCACGAAAGTTTTGCTCAAAGGCAATCACGATTATTGGTGGCAATCCCTTTCCAAGGTCAGAGGAGTACTTCCGCAAGGAATATACGCCCTACAAAACGACGTTTTGCGCGTCGGCAAGTATTTGTTTTGCGGCAGCCGCGGTTGGACGACGGAAACGGACGCCGAGGAAGATAAAAAGATCTATGAGCGCGAACTCATCCGTTTGGAACTTTCTCTTACCGCAATGAGCAAAGTCAGGAAAGAAGACGACGTGGTGGTCGGTATGACGCATTATCCGCCTTTCGGCGTTTCGCTTACTTCTACGCGAGTGACGGAATTATTTAAAAAATACGGGGTAGAAAAGGTCGTTTACGGGCATTTGCACGGCAACGCTTACGCAAAACGCAAAGTTTTTTTGGACGGCGCGACGTACTTTTTGACCAGTTGCGACCTCGTTGATTTTGCTTTGGTAGAGGTCGCCGAATAATCGTCCACTTTTATCCACTCGGCTTAAAAAATCGCGTTTTCGTTGGTAAAAATAACGTTTAGGAGGGCTTTCCCTCCTTCTTTTTTAGCTGATTTTTCGTTTTTTCTCAAAAAATATCCACCAATATCCACTAAAGAAACCACAATATATTGTGTTTTATTTAAAATCAAAACGCAAGATATGCTTTTCTTAAAAAATTATTAAAAATTTTTGAAAAAAGGGTGGACGAAAGTGGATGAAAAGTGCTATTATATGTACAAGGAGGAACGGCACTTGAGAAAATTCATCGGCGGTACTTACAAATATCAGATCGACGCGAAGGGCAGAGTCAGGATCCCCGCTAAGATTAAATCGCTTCTTGGCGATAATCTTTGGATCTGCATCGGCGATCAGGAGAATTTGGTCATCTACACCGAAGAGATGATGGACCAGATCTACGATAAGTACGCGCGTATGGAAGTGACCGATCCCGAATACGTAAAGCAACGTTATATCTTTGCGAATATGTTCCAATTTGTCCCGGACAGTCAGGACAGGTATCAGATCCCGCAGATCTTGCGTGAGACTTTGGGGCTCAAAGACGAAGCGCTCTTCATCGGTATGGCAAACAAGCTTGAAATTTGGAGAGAGGACGTCTACTACGAGACTCTTGCAAAGGATAATCCCACCAAGACGATCCGTCGCTTAGAGAAGAGCAAATGATCGAGTTCCGTCACGCTCCCGTGATGTTGGATGAAGTCATTGAGGGGCTCATGATCAAACCGGACGGAAGCTATCTCGACTGTACCCTCGGCGGAGGCGGTCACAGCTCGGAGATCTTAAAAAGGCTGCAGGGCGGAAAGCTCTATGCGGTGGATAAGGATCAAGAAGCGCTTGCCTTCGCAAAAAGCCGACTGGGCGACGCTCCGACTTACATCCATTCGGACTTCAAAGAAGCTATTGCTTCTTGGGAAGGGGAAAAACTTGACGGAATATTGATGGACCTCGGCGTTTCTTCCTACCAGTTGGATACGCCGGAAAGAGGGTTCTCCTACCGCTTCGACGCTCCATTGGATATGCGAATGGACAAAGAAGCAAAGCTCACGGCTTACGAAGTGGTAAACGAGTATTCCTTAAAAGAATTGACAGACGTCTTTTTCAAATACGGTGAAGAGCCTTATGCGAAGAAGATCGCGGCAAATATCGTAAAAGACAGGGCGATCGCGCCGATAAAAAGCACGCTCGAACTTGTAAAGATCATTGAAAAAAGTATCCCCCCAAAAGTCCGCTACGGCGGATCGCATCCGGCAAAACGCGTTTTTCAGGCGATACGGATCGAAGTGAACGGGGAGCTGTCGGGGTTGTACGAAGCCATCCTCGCGGCGGTCAAACTATTGAAGAAAGGCGGTAGGATCGCGGTCATCACATTCCACTCGTTGGAAGACAGAATCGCAAAGCAAGCCTTCAAATACGCAGAACTGCCTTGCATCTGCCCGCCGAAATCGCCCATTTGCACTTGCGGCAAAGTAAGCGAAGTCGAAATCATCACAAAAAAGCCCATTCTTCCGAGCGAAACGGAGATGGAAACCAATCCTCGATCCAAGAGCGCAAAACTTAGGATCGCAGAGAAAAAGGAATAAAATCAAAAGGAGAGAATACAATGTTGGTGAGCGAACGTGAAAGAACCGCCTACGGCGCGGAATACGATTACGCATCATTACGTAACGATCGTTACGGTCGTTTTGATTACGAAAGAACGTATGAAGAAGACCGCAATCGCACGTCCCCTTCTTATCGTGACTCTCTGATGGAATCTCTTGAAAGACCCGCTATGAGGAGCCGTTTGGAAAGGTCGGACGACGATCGCTACGGGTTCTATATGGCAAATATCAGCGCAGGGGAAAACAATTACGACCGTTTTTGGGATGCAAAGCATCAAGCGGAACAAAAAGAAACCGTCGTCAATCCCAAAAGACGCTTGGCGTTTATGATCACTTATATCGCGGTTGCGATCGTCGCGTTGATCGCGGTGACCCTTTCCGTCGTCGGCATGGGGGAGAAAAAGACCGCTCTCGTGAGCAAAACGGTCGAAACGGATAAGGTGCTTGCTACTGCCGAAACCCAAGTTGAAGGCGCAGTTGCCGGTACGGTCGCTTCGGAAGAGGAAGCTGCTGCTTCCGTCCTCGGCGGTGAAAATTACATTTTGTTGAAAAACGGTGAGTTGGTGGCTGTTGAAGCCCCGCAAAGAGCCGCGCAGGCAAAAGAGGAGGAAAAAGGTTTCGACGGGTTCTGCACCTGGTTGAACGACGTGTTCGGAGGCTGATAGCTGTTTGAACTTACCATCACAAATATCAATCAAAAGAAGGTTATTTGCAATTATGATGCTGATAACCTTTATTTTTTTACTCGTAGGGGGAAAACTCGTCTATTTGCAGGTGATCAAAGGCAAGTCATTGCAAGCAAAAGCTCTTGATCAATGGACGAGAGACGTGCCGTTGACAGCGGTCAGGGGGAATATATGCGATTGCAACGGTTCCGTTCTTGCGGGATGCAATACGACCTATACACTTTACGTCAGACCCAACGCGACGCCAAACAAAGAGGATACGGCAGGGGCAATTGCTTCCGCTCTCGGTCTTGAATATGAAAAAGTCCTTGAGAAGGTGACCAAAAAGGGCGTATCCGAAGTGACCGTCGCAAAAAAAGTCACCAAAGAACAGATGAACGCTCTCGTTGCGACGGGAGTAAAGGGCGTGTACTTCGGCAGAGACGTTCAACGCTACTACAAGTACGGAAATTATCTTTCGCAACTTTTGGGATTCGTCAACGCGGACGGCGACGGACAAGCGGGGTTGGAAAGCTACTACAATGAGTATTTGAAAGGGCAGGACGGCAAAGAACTCACCGAGACCGACCTCGTCGGCAGGGAACTCAACGGCGAACTATCCTACCTTCCGGCGACTGACGGATTGAACCTTCGCTTGACCATTGACGCATCGATCCAATTTTTTGCCGAAAATGCCGTAAATTCCGCACTTTCCGAATATTCGGCAAAGAGCGCAAATTGCGTCGTGATGAACGCAAAAACCGGGGCGATCGCAGCGATGGCGCAAGCGCCGTCCTTTGACCTTAACAACGTCGATAGGTCTGACGTCGGGACACTTTTCGAGAAGATGAAGCTTAACGCCTTGACTTCGGTCTACGAACCAGGTTCCACTTTTAAGATATTAACGACGGCGATCGCGCTGTCTCTCGGGGTCGTCAGTGAAAAAGATAGGTTTTACTGCGCCGGTGGCAAAGTGGTGGACGGCAAACGCATTCGGTGTTGGAAGTCGATCGGACACGGCAGTCAAAGTTTTGCCGAAGGAGTACAAAACAGTTGTAACTGTGTCTTTATGGAATTGGCGGAACGCATCGGCGTGGAAAGAATGTACTCTTACTTTGAAAAATTCGGTTTGACAAGCAAAACCGGCGTCGATTTTCTTGGTGAAACGTCATCCATTATGCTCAAAAAGGATCAAGTCAAGCTCGTAGATGCGGCGCGTATCGGCTTTGGGCAGGCGATCGCCATCACACCGATGCAGCTGATCGTGGCGACTGCCGCCGCGGTCAATGGTGGGAAACTCGTTACCCCTTATCTGATGCAATCGGTCATTACCCAAAATGGGCGGGAAGTCGTGCGCAATTATCCTGCGGAAGGGAAAAGCGTGGTTTCGGAAGGTACTTCCGCTACCGTCCGAAAACTGTTGAAAAACGTCGTGTCGCTCGGCAGCGGAAAACTTGCCGGCGTCCCCGGATACTCGATAGGCGGCAAGACCGGTACGGCGCAAAAGTATCAAAACGGAACGATCGCGCGCGGCAAGTATGTTTCCTCCTTCATCGGATTCAGCACGGTGGAGGACCCGGAATATATCGTATATTTTATGGTCGACGAGCCTGTAGGCTACCGTTATTACGGTAGTTTGGTCGCCGCGCCTTACGTCGGACAGATATTTTCAAAGATCTTTGAGTACAAACGAATAAAGCCTACCGAGGAAGTAAAAACGTTCGATTATTACGAGATGCCCGATCTCGTAGGACTGACGGCGGGCGGCGCCATCAAAAAGGTAAACGCCCTCGGCTTGCATTTGGAGATCGACGGCTCGGGCGGATGCGTCGTCGCGCAATATCCCTCAAAGGGGACGGTTATCAATGACAACACGATCGTATTGATCGCTTTATCGGAGGAATAGACGTGAAAATAACAAAATTGCTTGCAAACGTAGCGGTCAAAAAGGTTGTGAATTATCAAGAAGTTGACGTGTCAAATGTCGCTTGCGACAGCAGGTCGGTCACTCAAAACGCGCTGTTTGTGTGCCTTTTGGGAGAAAACGTCGACGGACACGACCACGCCGAGGAAGCAAAGGGACGGGGTGCCGTCGCTCTCGTTACGACCAAGGAGATCAAAAGCGACTTGCCGCAATTTGTCGTAGACAATTCCCGCGCGGCACTTGCCGTGATCGCAGGGAATTTTTACGGCAACCCAGCCGCCGATATGAAGGTGATCACCGTCGTCGGCACCAACGGAAAGACTTCCGTGACCGAGATCTTGTCCGAGATCTTTCTTTTTGCAGGGCATTCCGCGGGGACGATAGGTACTCTCGGTTACAAGATCGGCAGGGATCGGACGAAAGGCGTTTTGACGACCCCCGATCCTATCGATCTCAACAAGAATCTTGCCGAAATGCGTGATCACGGCGTCGAATACGTCTTTTTGGAAGCTTCGGCGCACGCCGTTTACTACGATAAACTTGCGGGGATCAAAGCCAACGCCACGGTATTTACCAACCTTACGCAAGATCATTTGGACTTTTTCGGCAATATGGAAGAGTATGCCAAGACCAAACTATCGTATTTTTCTTTGGAAAACACGTCGCTTGCCGTCGTCAATTCGGACGACGCTTACGGAAGAAAGCTGATTACGGCGCACAAACTGCCTATTTTGACCTACGGCATCGACAATCCCGCCGACGTTTTTGCCATCGACGTGGAAGAGGACTCTTTCGGACTCTCTTTTACGATCAACGCATTCGATAAAATAGAACGGATATCCACACCGTTGTTCGGCAGGTTTAACGTTTATAACGTTATGGCGGCGATATCCGTCGCAATGTACTTCGGTATCGATCTGCCTCTTGCGGCAAAAGCTTTGGAAGGAATATCCGCCGTCCCGGGACGATACGAAGTCAGTTACGTAAAAGATCGTCGCGTCATCGTTGACTTTGCGCATACGCCGGATGGGCTGCAAAACCTGCTTTCCGACTTGAGAAACGGCTTTGGGGGCAGGATTGTGACGGTTTTCGGATGCGGCGGGGATCGTGATCGTTCAAAGCGCCCGATCATGGGGGCGATCGCGGCAAAATACTCCGATCACTTGATTGTCACTAACGATAATCCTCGTTTTGAGGAGGAACGTGCCATCGCAAAAGAGATACTGCAGGGCGTACCCGCAAGCGCTTCTTTCGACGTGATCCTCGACCGCGAAAAAGCCATCAAAAAGGCGTTCGATCGCACTTTTCCCGGCGATACCGTCGTGATCGCGGGCAAAGGTCACGAAGACTATATGGAAATAAAAGGCAAAAAATTTCCGTATAACGACAAAGTCGTTTTGCAAAAATTAAATCGGTAGGTGCAGTTTGGAAAACGCTTGGTTGGTGCGGGCTCTTTTGGCTCTTTTGGTAGCTTTTGTCGTCGCGTTGCTTCTTGCTCCATTCGTTTTGCGTTTGGCAAAGCGTTTGAAAGCAGGGCAGCCGATCCTTTGTTACGTCGAACAACACGCAGGGAAGGCGGGAACGCCCACTTTTGGCGGTTTTATCTTTTTGCTTCCGACCGTCGCGGCGACGGTGATCTTTTCTTGTCAAGAAGGACTTGGCGTGGGGCTCATAGCTTGTTTTGTAATGCTCTCGTACGCCGTGCTTGGGTTTTGGATGACTTTATCAAGATAAAAACCAAAGATAATATGGGGCTCAGACCCTATCAAAAGATCGTCGGACAAGCCGCCATCGCTCTTATCGTCGCGTTTTACGCCTATCGTGCGAAGGAAATCGGATCGGTCGTGTATTTTCCGTTTTTCGCAAAGGGCGTTGATTTCGGCGGCTGGTACGTTCCTTTTGCGTGTTTCGTTTACCTTGCTTTGTCAAACTGCGTCAATCTGACCGACGGACTGGACGGATTGGCAACGGGGTGTTCCGTCCCGTATTTGCTTGCCTTTTCCGTCGTACTGTCTCTTTCTATCGCAAAAGGCAGTGTCGCGCCTTCCTTGCTGACCTTTTCGACGGCGCTTCTCGGCGGCTTACTTGCCTTTTATATTTTCAACGCTAACAAAGCGGCCGTCTTTATGGGAGATACCGGATCTTTGGGACTTGGCGGAGCACTTGCGGCGATCGCGCTATTTTCCAAACAACCGTTTTTGGTGCCGATTTGCGGCATAATGTTCGTTATTTCGGGCATATCAATAGTTTTGCAGGTAGGCTATTTCAAACTGACGCACGGCAAACGGATCTTTTTAATGGCGCCATTTCACCATCATCTTGAAAAGAAGGGGTACGGCGAAGCCAAGATCGCGGCGATCTATTTCGTCGTTTCCGTCGTGATGGGGGTCGTTGCGATCCTTTCGGTATTGGTGGGGCAATATGGATAACAAAAAAGTAATGGTTTTGGGAATGGGACGCACGGGCAAAGCCGTTTGTGCGTTTTTGGATCGGGAAGGGGCTACCGCAGAGCCTTTTGACGACGCGATCCCCATTGCGAATTTAAGCGATCTGATTTGCAAAAACTACGACTACGCCGTCGTCAGTCCCGGGGTGCCTTTGACCCATCCAGCCGTCGTAACTTTAAAAACCAACGGCGTCCCCGTCCTCTCCGAACTGGATCTTGCTTATATCAATTGTCCGTCCAAACTGGTTTTTGCTATCAGCGGTACCAACGGGAAGACCACCGCTTGCACCGTATTACATACGCTTTTGTCCTCGGTTGGGCGGTCACATTTGGTGGGTAACGTCGGCGTACCTTGGATCGGAGAAGTCAAAAAGATCGCCAAGAAAGATTTCGTAGTTGCGGAAGTGAGTAGTTTTCAACTGGAACAAAACAGAGTTTTCAAGCCTTACGCCGCCGCGCTGACCAACGTCGGAGAAGACCATCTCGACAGGCATTTTACCCGAGAAAGATATCAGCGCCTTAAACTTTCCCTTTTGGAAAAAGCCGCGATCAAGGTCGTCAATCGTGACGATCCCGTCCAACGGGGCATCGCGGGTGCGGTGGAGTATTCGACGCTTGATCCTGCGGCGGAGTATTATCTTTGTCGACAAAACCTCTATTGTCACGGAAAAAAGTACAAGATCCCGTACCCGTCGCGTGGGGCGGCGTACGACGCGGATTTCCTTTGCGCTTTTGCCGTCGCGGCGTCTGTTTGCGGCGTGAGAGGACGCTTTTTGACTTTGTACGACAAAGTGAAAGTGCCGCCGTATCGTTGCGCCTACGTCGGAAAACTTTGCGGGGCGGACGTCT
>DMCI01000029.1:6016-7102 GCA_003445835.1 Clostridiales bacterium | reverse complement strand
TTGACGCCAGAATAAAGGCGACGGGATAAGCGATCAACAAGCAAATGGCAGTGGAAAGCGCGGCGATGCCGATGGTCTGTCCCAGTTGGCGCAAGGTCTCCTTTTCGGTAAAGACCAAACGGAAGTTGTTGAACGTAAAGCCGCCGTCCTCCCCGCGCACCGCGTAGACCAAAACCAAAATAAGAGGAATGATCACGAAGACCAACGTCACCGCAAGATAGGGAAAAGAGAACGCCGTCGGGCGAAAGACTTTTGCCTTCTTAGCCATTACTCCCCTGCCTCCTCGTCCTTTTCCGGATCGTACTTTTCAAGACGCACCTTGGCGCCGTCGATCTTGACGCCCACGCGGTCGTCCATATCCCATTCGTCCGCCGTATCGATATAGAAATCTTCGTCGGTATCGGTATAGACTTGCACTTGATAATAGGTACCTTTGTACAAACTTTGCGTAACGGCGGCGCCGATCACGCCGTCTTCCTCGTCGTCGGTGAGTTCCACCGCGTCGAAAGGCACGTAAACGATGACCTCGTCCCCGGTTTCAAAGCCGTCGGTCGGGATCTCAAATTCCCCACCGCAGAAGCTGACGTAGCCTTCGCCCGTCACTTTGCCGAGGTACTTGTTGATCGTAAGGATCTTTTTCATAATGTGGATGCTGTCCGGCACGATCTCCATCGAAACGGTCTTCCCGGGACGGAACTCCGATTGCGACTGCACGGTGAATTCGTAGTCGTTTGCAAGCACGATCATCTCGTAATACGTTCCCTTGAAGACGGTAGTCAAGACCTCGCCGTTGAAATGTCCTTGATCCGCGCCGTCCGCGATCTTGATGTCCTCGGGGCGGATGACGACGTCTACCTTCTCGTTTTTCTCAAAGCCCTTGTCCACGCAACGGAGGGACTTGCCGAGGAAAGAGACGACGTAATCCTTTTCCATCACTCCGGAGAAAATATTGGATTCGCCGATGAAGTCGGCAACGAAAGCGTTTTTGGGTTCGTCGTAGATCTTTTTTGGGCGGTCGATCTGTTGGATCATACCGTCGTTCAAAACCACGACCACGTCGCTCATCGTAAGAGCTTCTTCCTGATC